>NZ_JBSFQF010000001.1:319007-463973 GCF_053588575.1 Gordonia sp. NPDC003429 | reverse complement strand
CGGCTTCTCAATCACCTTCTCGATCACATTGGGCTTCTCCACCACCCGCTGCACGGTGTGATCAACCGGCTTCTCGATCACCTTCTCGATCACATTCGGGCTCTCTTCGATGTGCTCGATGACCTTGTCGACCACCTTTTCCACCGGCTTGTCGACGATGCGTTGCACGATCACTTCTTTGGGACGCTCAACGACCTTGACGACCGGCTTTTCGACCGTGACTTCAACGATTCGCTCAACCGGTTTTTCCACCGTCTTGTAGACGATTTTCTCCACCGGAACTTCGATGATCTTCTCGACGATCTTCTCGACCGGCTTTTCGACGATCACCTCGACGATCTTCTCGACCGGTTTCTCCACCACCTTCTCGACGATCTTCTCCACCGGGACTTCCACGACCTTGTCCACGACGTTGACGACGGGCTTCTCCACCAGACGTTCGATCGTGACCGGCTTCGCCTCGACGCGATCTTTGATGTCCACGATCAACTTCTCGACGAGCCGTTGCACCTCGGCGGGACGATCGACGACGTTGTCGACGACGTTGACGACGAGCTTCTCGACGAGTCGCTGCACCTCGGCGGGACGATCGACGACGTTGTCGACGATGTTCACCACCGGCTTCTCCACGAGTCGACGCAGTTCGACCGGCTTGTCGACCACATTGTCCACAATCGTGACCACCGGCTTCTCAACGGTTCGTTTGAGCGAGACGGGCTTGTCGACGATGTCGTCGTGCACCGTGACGACGGGCTTCTCCACCAGCCGCGCGACCGTGTGCTTCTTTTCCACCACGTTGTCCACCACGGACACGACGGGCTTCTCGACGAGCCTGCTCACCGTCGCCGGCTTGTCGACGACGTGATCGACGGTCTCGACCACGAGCCGCTCGACCTTGCGCTCGACCTTCACCGGCTTGTCGATCACCTTCTCGACGGGCTGCTCTACGAGCCGCTCGACCGAGTAGGTACGATTCACGACATTGTCGTTGACGTTGAGCGGCTGGTTCAAAAACTTCGGAGATTTGTCGTTGACCATGGTGGGTCTCCCATCGTTTTGCAGCGGCCTTTGCCAACCTTTTCCACGGATCGCCGCTTGTCTTTCTGGTTCGAATGCGGCACATTGTTCGATCGGTGCTGCTGAGATGAGTATGTGCATCCGGACAAGGACCAGACCCGCAGTGTCGCAATTCGTAGTCACCGCGTCGCCTAATGAAGGAACCGATTCTTCGATCTTTGGCAGCCGGATCCCGTTCGTCTTTCAAACGGTCGGCGAGTCCTTTGGGTGCGGACGGTGTTGGGCCCGAACAGATCACAGCGAATCCACAGGCACAGCCCAGATCGTCCGTATGCCGGTAGTTCACTCTGGAACACATCAACCAGAACAGCCTGCCAATTCCGGAGGTCAGCGCCATGAGACTCCATCACGACACCACCCGCGACGTGCCGCTCGTGGTGATCGACGACGATCCGGTCGTCGCCGACCACGCGCGTGCACTCTTTGCTGCCGGCCGGCCCATGGCCGTGGTGAGCAGCCGCTACTCCGACATCATGCCGTTCATGCTGCGCAACAACGGTCACACGGTGGCACTGGTTGCCGACGTCGACGACACCGCACAACTCGCCGAGGCCATCGTGCTCGTCGAACGCCGCCTCGGCCACGTCGCATCCGTCATCCGTTACGCGAGCGATCTCCCCACGGCCCGCCATCGGGCGGCTGGTTCGGCCACGGCGGCGTAGCGCCCTGCCGGGGCGGATAGGGCGGGTTGGCCGGGTAGGGCGGGTTGGGCGCATACCCGCCACCGGGCGGCTGGCCCCACGCCGGAGGCTGCGGCACAACACCTGCCGGAGGCTGCGGCACACCTGCCGGAGGCTGCGGCACAACACCCGCCGGAGGCTGCGGCGGCCGCGACTTCGTCAGCAGCAACCCGAGTCCGTCGAATGCCCACACGATGAGAACGCCACCCACGATCAGCAGGGTGTCGATCAGCCACCACGACAGCCACACCGGACGGACATCGATCTGCAGGTTCCCGTACTGGAGCCACCATTCGACACCGAAAACGTAAGGGATCACCACGATCAGCGATACGGCCGCCCATGGCGTCCGGCGGCGCGCAACGCTCCACGCGGCGATGTAGCCCGTCAAGAACAGCGCACCCGTCCCGTAGAACCAGGCGCGCGCGAAGGTCTGCTGATAGGCCCAGTCCAGGACGGGCGGTGCGGCGAGCACGTAGTGGGTGCCCAACACCGTCAGTGCCACCACCACCGACACGATGCGTCGGATCAGCCCGCGACCCCATATCGCCAAGACAACGACAAACAGGATGTCGGCAAAGAGGTACGACCCGTAGGCGGCCCACTCGTTGTGCCGGCCCATCGAGAACGCCGCGGCATAGAACGGGAGCCTCAGCAGGGGAAGCAGCGCACTCACGATGGTCTGCACCCACCACGGCAGGTTGTCGGGGAACCGGGGGCGGGACGTGCCCTGCTGCGGGACGGGAGGGCCGGGAAACGGTTGGCTCACGCCGTGATGATCGCACGGGTGCGGCAGGTGCGGTGATCGCCGCCGAAGGCCCTGCCCGCGCAACCCGACGAAAGTGCGCGTAAGGCACACGACAGCGCCGAGGCGCATGGTGGTGTCATGACAAGCACAACCACCACCAGCCCGGCCGCGTCGGCGCAGGCCTCGGCGCGCGGCGACCTGGCCATCGACGCGCACGGGCTGGTCAAGCATTTCGGATCGACCCGCGCGGTCAACGGAGTGGATCTGGCCGTGCCGACCGGCTCGGTCTACGGCGTGCTCGGCCCCAATGGCGCCGGGAAGACCACCACGGTCAGCATGCTCGCGACCCTGCTGCGGCCCGACTCCGGGACCGCCTCGGTGTTCGGCTTCGACGTCGTGCGCGACGCCGTGGCCGTGCGCTCGCTGGTGGGCGTCACCGGGCAGTACGCCTCGGTCGACGAGGATCTCACCGCAACCCAGAATCTCGTGGTGTTCGCGCGGCTTCTCGGGTTCTCGCGGCCGGCCGCCAAGGCCCGCGCCGCCGAATTGCTCGAGGAGTTCTCCCTCACCGAAGCCGCCGACCGCCCGCTCAAGAACTTCTCCGGCGGCATGCGCCGGCGACTCGATCTGGCGGCCAGCCTCATCGACACCCCTCCCCTGCTGTTCCTGGACGAACCGACCACCGGCCTCGATCCCCGCACGCGTGCGCAGATGTGGGAGACCATCCGCGCGCTGGTGCGCGGCGGTGCCACCGTATTGCTCACCACCCAGTACCTCGACGAGGCCGATCAGCTCGCCGACCGCATCGCCGTCATCGACCACGGCAGGGTGATCGCCGACGGCACCGCCGACGAGCTCAAACGCTCGGTGGGCGCGAGCACCCTGCAACTCACCCCCGTCGACCATGCGTTGACACCACGAGTGGCAGAGATCGTCGAATCAGTACTCGGCGAACAGGTCACGCTGAGCCCCGAAGCCGCACGTGTGACGGCCACACTCCATCACCCCGACCGCGTGCCCGACGTGCTGATCACGTTGCGTGACAACGGCATCGCCATCGACGAGATCAACGTGCAGAAGCCCAGCCTGGACGAGGTGTTCCTCACCCTCACCGGAAAACCGGCCGAATCCGACGACGACACCGCCGACCACCCCACCGCCGACGACCACACCACCCACAGCCACACCACCGACGAGGCAACCCGATGACCACCACAGTGACACCCGCAACCGCCGCGTCGCCGACAGCGATCAGCACACGCGACGTCCGCTCCCAGGCAAAACGGTCGGTGACGCTACGCGAAACCGTCTCACAGTCGTTCACCATGGCCTACCGCGGCATCCTGAAGATCCGGCACAATCCCGAGCAGCTCTTCGACGTGACGCTGCAACCGATCATCTTCACCGTGATGTTCACCTACATCTTCGGCGGCGCGATCAGCGGCAACGTGCACGCCTATCTGCCGGTGATCATCCCGGGCATCATGGTGCAGACGGTCATCACCACCTCGATCGTCACCGGCACCCAACTCCGTGAGGACATGGACAAGGGCGTCTTCGACAGGTTCAAATCCCTGCCCATCGCACGCATCAGTCCGCTCGCCGGTGCGCTGCTCGCCGACATGATCCGCTACCTGATCGCAGCCACTCTGACCATCGTGATGGGCATCATCATGGGCTGGCGACCCAACCCGCTGGGCGCCGTCGCCGCAGCGGCACTGGTGATCGTGTGCAGCTTCGCACTCTCCTGGATCTTCGCGCTGATGGGTTGCGTGATGAGCAAAGCCTCGGCGGTGCAGGGAATCTCGATGCTGGTCCTGTTTCCGTTGACCTTCCTGTCGAACGCCTTCGTGCCGCCGGACACCATGCCGGGCTGGCTGCGAACCTTCGTCAATGTCAATCCGGTCAGCCATCTGGTGACCGCGGTCCGCGAGCTCACCGCCAACGGTCACGCCGGCATACACGTGGTGTGGTCGCTGATCGGGGCGGCGGTGATCATCGCGGTCTTCGCGCCCCTGGCGGTGCGCGCCTACATGCGAAACACCTGATCAGACACCAACTCCTGATCAGACGACAGTTCTCGACGCCAGGACGGCCTGCAGTTCGTCGGTCGCCTGGCGTTGAGGCATTTCCACAACGCGATGCAACGCCCGCTCCCAGTCCGCGGAATCGAGTCCCGACACCTCTTCGCTGCGCCGCAGCCCCTCATCGAGGGTGCGATAGTCGCGGCGGGCGTACAGCTTTCGGGCCAGCGCAAGAAAACGAAGACCATCGCGGTGGGTGTCGGGCTCGGTACACCAGACGTGACCCAACGCCAACGCGGCCGTGCCCACCTGGGGCAGATCCCGCCAGCCCCAGTCGCTGAAGGTCTGCCGTACCCCGTCGGCGAGCAGCGGCACGAACTCCCGCGCTCGCGCCTCGGCGCCGACGAGCGAGAGACCGACGGTCGCCACCGAGAGCAGCATCACCAGTCCCGGGTCCTGGGCCCCCAACGGGTGTTCGCGGATCAGCAGCACACCGGCACGAAAGTACAACTCCTCGGCCACATCCCGCGCACCACGGGCGAGTTCGAGGTCGGCCAGCGCCACCATCGTCAGGCCGATGATCTCCGGGTTACCCTGCGGGTCGGGTTGCGACGGCGTCCAGCCGTCGCACACGATGTCGAGTTCGGTTGCCGCCTCGACGGTTCTGCCGAGCGCGGTCAACGACGCGGACCGATAGCACCGGGCCTGCAGTTCATCCTCGTCCGCCCCGAGCTGGTCGAGGGCAGCCACCGCGGCACTGTAGTGCGGTAGCGCCCGTGCCCACTGTCCCTGCTGACCGAGGATGCCGCCGAGCGTCATCTCATTCATCGCGATGAACCACTGGTCGGTGCGGTCACGGGTCATCTCGTGCAGTCGTAGACCGTCGGCCAGCGCACCGTCGAGGTGTCCGAGGTTCTCGCGCAGGCCCATACGCAGCCCGGTACCCGCGCGGGCGACGTCGTCGTGTGGTGAACGGGTGGCACGCACCACGTGCCGGACCGCGCCGAGCGCAGTGCGACTGAGCACCATAGCGCTCAGCAGCTCCATGGTGTCGGCGTACGTCTCGTCGGGCCGGTGCAGCCGGCGCAACGCGAGCCGAGCCACGCCGACGGCGCGCCCCACCTTGCGCATCATCATGTGCGACGTCCCCCAGAGCACCGCGGCCTGCCATCGATGCCGTTCGGCGTCATCGGGGGCCCGCGGCGGCGCCGGCAGCACCCGCAGGACACGCTCACCCCAGGTCAGCACCTCAACGTGCAGTCCGCGGACCGACCACAACGCACTCAGCATCGGATACACGCCGACGATGGTGTCGACCATCTCGGCATCGACCTCGGGAAGTTCGTCATAGCGACGCAGCCGCGGACTGTACTGCGACGCATGCGCACGGCGTAGCACCCACAACAGGTTCTCCACCTCTCGCGCAAGCGATTCGAGCAGCACACTGTCGGGCACATGTCGCTCGTAGGCGGCTTGCAGGTCGGTGCAGAAGCCGCGCGCCCACCGGGCCATCTCACGGTCGATGCCGGCGGATCCGGCGTCGGAGAGTTTGCTGTCGGCGAACTCGCGAACCGTTTCGAGCATCCGGTAGCGCATCTGGCCGCCGCTCTCGGCCACCGTCAGCAATGACTGGTTGACCAGCGCGTCGAGAACGTCGAGCAACGCAATACCGTTCTCCCCCAACACCACCGACGCGGCGTCGGTGGTGAATCCGGCCGGGAACCGGCTGAGCCGCCGCAGCGCGTCCTGCGCCCCCGGGTCCAGCAGTTCCCAACTCCACTCGATCACCGCATACAGCGTCCGATGCCGGTCGGGTGCGGTGGGGTCGGCGGCCCGCAGCAGTGAAAAGCGTTCGGCCAGAAGCGCACCGATCTCGTCGACGGTCATCGTCCGGGTGCGGGCGGCGGCCAGCTCGATCGCCAGTGGTAGTCCGTCGAGGTGACGGCACAGATCGGCCACCGCATCCGCGGGCAACCGCACGTCGGGGCGAACCGCCCGCGCGCGGGCGCCGAACAGTTCGACCGCGGGGCCGCCGGCGGCGATATCCAACGGCGGCAACAGATAGATCTGTTCGGCGCCCAGCATCAGCGGCGCCCGGCTCGTCACCACCACACACACCTGCGGGTCGGCGGCCAGCAGGTCGGCGACGACGCGCGCGCAGCGGCCGATCACCTGCTCGCAGTTGTCGAGGATGACCACGGCACGACGGCCGCGCAGGGCATCGACGAGGCGATCCTCGAGGTCGCCGACGGCCAGCCGGGGACGGCCGGAACCGCCGATATCGGTGTCACCGACGCCGAGCGCACCGGCGATCGCCGGCACCACGTCGTCGTCATTGCGGATCGGGGCGAGCGGCACATAGAACACCGTGGCGCCGTCGCCGGCGAGTTCGGCGCCGACACGGTTGGCCACCCGTGTCTTGCCGACACCACCGGGCCCCTGGATGGTGACCAGCCGCTGCCGGTCGAGAAGCCCACGGATGGCGGCGATGTCGTCGTCGCGGCCGACGAGTTCGGTGGTCTCCACCAGCAGACCGGTGGTGCGTGCCCGCCGCCGGGCCGCGCCGGTGGCGTCGTGACCGGGCGGGGGCGCCGCGGCATCGGGGCGGTCGGCCGAATCACTCTCGTCGAGCAGGCGGAGGTAGAAGTCCGACACCTGCCGTCCCGGGTCCACGCCGAGTTCGGTCGACAGCCGGCGCCGCAACCGCGTGTACACCGCCAACGCGGCGGCGATGCGTCCTTCACCGGCCAGTGCCCGCATCAGGTCGAGGTGCGCGACCTCATCGAGAGGGTCTGCCCGGCAATACTTCTCGGCAATCTGGCGGGCGGTCGCGAAGTCGCCCGCGGCCAGTGCGATCGGGAGTCGGCCGCGTTCGATTTGCTCGCCGAGTCGCGCCGCGCGCGCACGGAGTTCGCTCACCAGCCCGCCGGGTCGGTCGTCACCCAGGTCGTCGCCGGGAGTCCCGCGCCACCACTGTTGCGCGGCCCGCAGATCGGCTTCGGTGCCGCGCGAGAGCAGCTTCTCGACGATCTCGAGGTCCGTGCGGCAACCGACCAGGCGGTAGCCGTTTCCCGACGCCTCCACCGAGCCGTGCCCGAGGGTCTGCCGCAACCGGGAGATCTGGGTGTGCAGCGCGGCCCCCGGCGAGCGCGGCGGGTCGGCTCCCCATACGTCGTCGATGAGGCGTTCGGCCGACAGGGTGCGCCCGTCGGCCAGCGCCAGCGCCGCCAGCAGTCGCTTGGCCCGCACACCCGGGACCGGTCGCATCGACGGCGGCATCGCGGCAGCGTCGTCGCGGCCCTCGTCGGGCGAGAGCGCACCGATCTCGACCGGGCCGAGCAGGCCGATCAGTGTGTGATCGTCGGGGGCGGACACTGTGCAAGGTTAGCGCCACCAGCGAGCACCTATCGCCGAGCGCGCCTGCAACGCCGCCGCACGGTGTATGAATGTGGGTCATGGCCCGCAGCTATGAACTCGACCCCGTCGACCTCGATTTCTTCGACGCCGCGCCCACCGGCTATGTCATCGACGTGCATCTGCCGGTGTCCCCCGAGCGCGCCTGGGCGGAACTCACCCGCCAGCACACCCTGAACTGGTGCCGGGCCATCCGGTCGATCGAGTTCACGTCACCGCAGCCCTACGGGGTGGGCACCACCCGACGCGCCGGGCTGGGTCCGGGGGTGACGCTCACCGAGTACTTTTTCGACTGGGTGGAGGAGCCGTCAGAACACCACTACCGCAACGCTTTTCATGCTGTCACCGCGACCGTTCCCGGTATCCGGCGGTTCGGTGAGCTCACCGAGGTGACACCGGCCGACGTCGGCTGCCGACTCGTCTGGCGGTTCGGACTCGAACTCGCCACGTCGGCGAAGGCCGTCGCCCTGTTCTCCGCGCCCACCTCGGCGTCGGTGTTCAAGACCGTCGAGACCGACACCGTTCGGTACTTCGCCACCCTGCGACCGCAGCTCTGAGCGCCTCGCTCGCCGTCGTACGGTTCAGCGCAGGAAGCCTGCCTGCGCGAGCGCGGCCCGCACCGCACGCTGATGATCGGCCCCGCGGGTTTCGGCGCTGACCGTCACCTGCACCTCACCGAGTGCGAGGCCCTCGGCCACCCGCGAATGCACCACGTCGACCACGCTCGCCCCCTGCTCACGCAGCAACTCCAGCAGCGAGATCAGGCCGCCCGGGCGGTCGGGGATGATCGCGGTCACGGTGAGGAAGCGGCCCGACGCGGTGAGGCCGGCGGTGGTCAGCTGGGAGAGGACCAACGGGTCGATGTTGCCGCCGGAGGCGATGACGCACACCGGACCCCGCAGCGCGAGATCACGGTTCATCAGCGCCGCCACACCCGCCGCACCGGCGGGCTCCACCAGCAGCTTGGCGCGTTCGAGCATCAGCAGCAACGACGTGGCGAGCTCCTCCTCGGAGACCGTCACCACGTCGTCGACGAGTTCGCGGACATGGGCGAACGGCACCTCGCCGGGCAGGGCCACCGCGATGCCGTCGGCCATGGTGCTCATCCGGGCCGCCTTGATCGGCGACCCCTCGCGCAGCGACTGCGGCCACGCGGCGGCCTGCTCGGCCTGCACCCCGATGATCCGTACGTCGGGGCGGCGCTGTGTGACCGCTGCCGCCACACCCGCCAGCAATCCGCCGCCCCCGAGCGGCACGATGATCGACCCGACATCGGGCATCTGCTCGAGGATCTCGACGCCGACGGTCGCCTGGCCCGTCACGATGTCGACGTGGTCGAACGGATGGATCAGGACCGCGCCGGTGCGCTCGGCGTAGGCCCGCGCCGACACCAGCGATTCGTCGATCGTCTCACCCTCGAGCACCACCTCGGCGCCGTAGGCACGCGTCGCTGCGATCTTCGGTAGTGCCGCCCCCACCGGCATGTACACCCGCGAGGTGATGCCCAGCGAACTCGCCGACCATGCCACTCCTTGAGCGTGATTGCCCGCGCTGGCCGCCACCACACCGTTGGCCCGCTCACCCTCGGTGAGCCGCGAGATCCGCAGGTAGGCGCCGCGCGGTTTGAACGAGCCGGTGCGCTGCAGGTTCTCGCACTTGAGCCACACCTGAGACCCGCAGCGTTCCGACAGCACCCGGGAGGCCACCATCGGCGTGCGGCGGATCACCGGTGCCAGGGCGACGACGGCGTCGTCGATCTCCGATGGGGTGATCAGCATGCGATCAAGGTACGGCCGGAGCTACTGCAGTGCCTGCTCGAGGTCGGCGAGGATGTCGTCGACGTCTTCGATGCCGACCGAGAGCCGCACCAGGTTCTCGGGCACCTCCAGCAACGAACCCG
The DNA here is from genome assembly GCF_053588575.1 of Gordonia sp. NPDC003429. Lineage (NCBI taxonomy): Bacteria > Bacillati > Actinomycetota > Actinomycetes > Mycobacteriales > Gordoniaceae > Gordonia > Gordonia sp. NPDC003429. The sequence continues at coordinate 454,130 of NZ_JBSFQF010000001.1, read as the reverse complement.
CCGTGGAGGCGTGCGTCATCGCGCCCGGATGCTCGATCAGCGACTCCACCCCGCCGAGCGACTCCGCGAGGGTGAACACCTCGGTGCGTGCGCAGAACTTCTTGGCGTCCTCGATCCCGCCGCTCACCAGCACCGACACCATGCCGCCGAAGCGCTTCATCTGCTTGCCGGCCACCTCGTGACCCGGATGCAGCGGCAGACCCGGGTAGAGCACGCGGTCGATCTTGGCGTGTCCGGAGAGATAGTCGGCGACCTTCTCGGCGTTGTCGCAGTGCCGGTCCATCCGCACCGCGAGGGTCTTGATGCCCCGCATCGTGAGATACGCGTCGAAGGGACCGGGCACCGCGCCGGAACCGTTCTGAAGGAAGGCCAGAGCCGCGTCGAGTTCCTCGTCGTTGCACACCAGCGCGCCGCCGACCACGTCGGAGTGCCCGCCCAGGTACTTGGTGGTGGAGTGCAGCACCACATCGGCACCCAATTGCAGCGGCCGCTGCAGGTAGGGAGTGGCAAAGGTGTTGTCCACCACGAGCTTTGCCCCGGCATCGTGGGCCACGGCCGCCAGCGCCTCGATGTCGCCGACATTGAGCAGCGGGTTGGTGGGCGTCTCCACCCACACCAGCTTGGTCTGCGGGGTGATGGCCGCGCGCACCGCGTCGACATCGGTCACCGGCGCCACCGAATAGGTGATGCCCCACTGGGTGAACACCTTGTCGATGAGCCGGAAGGTGCCGCCGTAGGCATCGTTCGGGATCACCAGGTGATCACCCGGGCGCAGGGCCGCGCGCAGCATGGTGTCGGTGGCGGCCATACCGGAGGCAAAGCCGCGACCGTACGTGCCGCCCTCGATCGCGGCGACGTTGGCCTCGAGTACCCGTCGTGTCGGATTTCCGGTACGGGCGTACTCGAAACCGTCGCGCAGATTGCCGACGCCGTCCTGGGCGAAGGTGGAGCTGGCGTAGATCGGGACGTTCACCGCCCCGGTGCGCGGATCGGGATCGTATCCGGCGTGGATGGCGTCGGTGGAGAATCCGCGGGGCCGGACGTATCGGCTGCGCGGCTGCTGATCGGTCACGTGCACTCCTCGCTGGGCGGTTCAGCCCGCAGTGATGGTCGGGTGGGTGCTGACGAAAGCCAACAGATCGTGGCGGGTGATGACGCCGATCGGTTTGCCGTCCTCGACCACCATCAGGGCGTCGCTCTCCGAGAGCGCCTTGGTGGCCGCCGACACGGGCTCACCGGATCCGATGAGCGGGAACGGTTCTCCCATGTGCGCCGACACCGGGTCGGCGAGGCTGGCGCGGCCCTCGAACACCGCGCTGAGCAGATCGCGTTCGGTGACCGCGCCGGCCACCTCGCCGGCCATGACCGGCGGTTCGGCGCCCACCACCGGCATCTGCGACACCTCGTACTCCCGCAGGATCTCGATGGCGTCGCGCAGGGTCTCCGACGGATGGGTGTGCACCAGGTCGGGCAGGCCGCCGCTCTTGCCCCGCAACACATCGCCCACCAGCGGCTCGGCCCGCGACCCGTCGAGCGGGGTGCGCAGGAACCCGTAGCTGCTCATCCATTCGTCGTTGAAGATCTTGGCCATGTAGCCGCGCCCACCGTCGGGCAACAGCACCACCACCAGGGAGTCGGGTCCCTCACGCTGCGCCACCTGCAGCGCCGCCACCACCGCCATACCGCACGAGCCGCCGACGAGGAGACCCTCCTCCCGGGCCAGCCTCCGGGTCATGTCGAACGAGTCGGCGTCGGAGACCGCGATGATCTCGTCGGGCACGGTGGGGTCGTAGGCCTCGGGCCAGAAATCCTCGCCCACGCCCTCCACCAGATACGGCCGACCGGTGCCGCCGGAATACACCGAGCCCTCCGGATCGACGCCCACCACCTTGACGCGGCCGTCGGACACCTCCTTGAGGTAGCGGCCGGTGCCGGTGATGGTGCCGCCGGTGCCGACGCCCGCGACGAAATGGGTCACCTTGCCGTCGGTGTCGTTCCAGATCTCCGGGCCGGTGGTCTCGTAATGGCTCTGCGGTCCCGCGGGGTTGGCGTACTGGTTGGGTTTCCAGGCACCGTCGATCTCACGGACCAGACGGTCGGAGACGCTGTAGTAGCTGTCGGGATGCTCGGGCGGCACGGCGGTGGGGCACACCACCACCTCGGCGCCGTAGGCGCGCAGCACATTGCGCTTGTCCTCGCCCACCTTGTCCGGGCACACGAACACGCACTTGTATCCGCGTTGTTGCGCCACCAGCGCCAGGCCCACCCCGGTGTTACCGGAGGTGGGCTCGACGATGGTGCCGCCCGGCCGCAATTCCCCCGACTGCTCGGCGGCATCGACCATCCGCACCGCGATGCGATCCTTGCTGCTGCCACCCGGATTCAGGTACTCCACCTTGGCGGCCACCAGACCGGAGCCGGGCGAGGTCACCGAGTTCAGCTTGACCAGGGGGGTGTTGCCCACCAGATCGACGACATGATTGGCGATGCGCATGCGTCCATGGTCCCAGAGCGTCGGAAACAGGTCACATCCGAGTTCCGACTAAGCTGACGTCGTGTCCGAATCGCGTCGCGCCCTCCGCGATGTGGGAACGGCAGCCACGGCGACGGCCGCCGGCGCAGGTGCCACCTGGGCGGCCTACAACGTTCTGACGTGGCAGGCGCAGAAGGCGCGCACCGTCATCCCACACCGCACCGACAACGCCCCCAACGGCGACGGCCTGTACCTACCGGACGGTCGCGGACCGGTGCGTGTGTCCCGTGGTGACCGCGCCGACCTGCATCTGACGGTGTTCGGCGACTCCACCGCCGCCGGGCTCGGCGTGGATTCCGCCGAGGACACACCCGGGGTGCGGGTCACCCGGCGGGTGGTGGCCGAGACGGGACGCTCGATCCGCTTCAGCAACAAGGCCATCGTCGGGGCCACGTCGAAGGGGCTGGCCGCGCAGATCGACGCGATGCTCATCGCCGGTGAACGCCCGGATGTGGCGGTGATCCTCATCGGCGCCAACGACGTGACCGCGCAGAACGGGATCCGGGCGTCGGCGCAGCGTCTGGGTGCCGCAGTGCGCCGGCTGCGCGAGATCGACGCCCAGGTGGTGGTGGGCACCTGCCCCGACCTGGGGGTGGTGACCGCGATCCCGCAGCCGCTGCGCAGCGTCATCAGGCGGTGGGGACTGCAACTCGCAGCCGCCCAGCGAGGAGCAGTGCGTGCCGCGGGCGGGCGCGCCGTCCCGATGGCCGATCTGCTGGCCGAAGAGTTCAGGACCCGGCCCGAGCACATGTTGTCGGCCGACAATTTCCACCCGTCGGCCGCCGGCTACGAACTCGCCGCCGCCATCCTCACCCCCGAAGTGCTCGCCGCGATCGGCGAGTGGGGTCCGGGGCCGCTACCGGAGCCGCCCGAGGTGTCGGAGGCAGTGGAACAGGATCGGCTCGTCAACCGGCTGCGTCGATGGGGTGCACCGCTGGTCGGACTGTGACGATCGGACTGCGGTGACGATCCGACTGTGACGATCACCGCTCGTCACCGGTGCAGTAACGTGATCCACATGCCTGAAGCCGTCATCGTCGCCCATGCCCGCTCCCCCATCGGCCGCGCCGGAAAGGGATCCCTCAAGGACGTTCGTCCCGACGAACTGTCCCGCCAGATGGCCGCCGCACTGCTGGCCAAGGTGCCCGAACTCGACCCCGCCGACATCGAGGACATCCACTGGGGCATCGGCCAGCCCGGCGGGCAGGGCGGCTACAACATCGGCCGCGTGCTGGCGGTGGAACTCGGCCTCGACCACATTCCCGGCGTCACGGTGAACCGCTACTGCTCGTCGTCGTTGCAGACCACCCGCATGGCGCTGCACGCCATCAAGGCCGGCGAGGGAGACGTGTTCATCTCCGGCGGCGTGGAGAGCGTGTCGAGTTTCGGGATCTCCGGCGGCGCCGACGGCGCCCCGAACTCCAAGAACCCGGTCTTCGACGAGGCGATCGCCCGCACCGAGCGCGCATCGGAGGGTGGGGCACCCGCGTGGCACGATCCGCGCGAGGACGGACTGCTCCCCGATGTGTACATCGCGATGGGTCAGACCGCCGAGAACGTCGCAAGCTTCACGGGTATCTCCCGTGAAGACCAGGACCGCTGGGGTGTGCGCAGCCAGAATCGGGCCGAGGACGCGATCAAGGCCGGGTTCTTCGAGCGCGAGATCGATCCGGTGGCGCTGCCCGACGGCACCCTGGTGACCGCCGACGACGGCCCGCGCGCGGGCACCACCTACGAGAAGGTGTCGCAGCTCAAGCCGGTGTTCCGGCCCGACGGGACGATCACCGCGGGTAACGCGTGCCCCCTCAACGACGGTGCCGCCGCGGTACTCATCATGAGTGACACCAAGGCCGCCGAACTGGGCCTGACCCCGCTGGCCCGCGTGGTGGCCACCGCGGCCACCGGCCTGTCGCCGGAGATCATGGGCCTCGGGCCGATCGAGGCGGTGCGCAAGGTGCTGCGGATCGCCGGCATGTCGATCTCCGACATCGACCTGGTGGAGATCAACGAGGCGTTCGCGGTGCAGGTGCTCGGTTCGGCCGACGTACTCGGCATCGACCACGACAAGCTGAACGTGTCCGGCGGGGCCATCGCCCTGGGCCATCCGTTCGGGATGACCGGCGCGCGCATCACCACCACGCTGCTCAACAACCTGCAGACCCACGACAAGACGTTCGGCATCGAGACGATGTGCGTCGGCGGCGGTCAGGGCATGGCGATGGTGCTCGAGCGCCTCAGCTGAAACCGCCGAGGGACACCTCAGACAAACCGAGGCCCCCGCACTCGTCATCGGAGTGCGGGGCCTCGGTGTGTCTGTGGTGAGACTGCTAGTTGCTGGAGTTGAAGTAGCTCAGCAGCCGCAGGATCTCGACGTAGAGCCACACCAGGGTGACGGTCAGACCCAGGGCGACACCCCAGGCGGCCCGCGCCGGTGCGCCGGCGTGAATCAGCTTGTCGGCGGCGTCGAAGTCGACGAGGAAGCTGAACGCGGCGAGCGCGATGCAGATCAGCGAGAAGATGATCGCGATGGGACCACCGTCACGCAAGATGCCCGCGCTGTGGGTGAACAGACCCAGGATCAGGTTGCCCACCATCAGGACGATGACGCCGATCAGGCCGGCGAAGAGCATCCGGGTGAAGCGCGGGGTGACGCGAATCGCACCGATCTTGTAGACGAGCAGCATGCCGAAGAACACGCCGAAGGTGCCGAGTACCGCCTGACCGATCAGCGCGCCCGCGCTGACGTCGCTCACCATCCAGTTCGCGAAGACGAACGAGATGGACCCGACGAACAGGCCCTCGAAGGCCGCGTACGCGAGCACGATGGCCGGGTTGTCCTGCTTGCGTCCGAACGACGCGATCAGCACCAGCACCAGGCCGGCGATGGCGCCGACACCCATGAGCAGCCCGGCGAGCGCGTTGTTGTAGCTGCTGAGGGCGTAGCTGGCGATGGCCGTGATGACCAGCACGCCAAGGGTGATCGCCGTCTTGGTGACGACGTCGTCGATGGTCAGCTGACGCGAGGGCGCCTGCGGCGGCGCGTACTGCTGCGGGATGGGCTGGCCGTACTGGTTGTACATGGCGGCCTGTCCAGCTCCGGCCATGTTGGTACCGAAGCCGGCGTATCCGCCTGGATTCTGGTTGTCGCGGACCACGCCGCGCATCACCGGGTTGCTGCTGTCTCGCACAGGGGCTCCTTGTCAGACCTATGTCTCGTCTTGTCAGACGTATGTCTCGTCAACGGGGGTCGACCCGTTCGAGTTCCGACTTTACCTTCTCTTGACCATCGGGGGTGTCCGGCGACCCGCGATGGGCGTCCAGGAAGTCGCCGACCTGGTCCGGACAGCGTAGTTCACCGGTGCCGAGCATCGCTCTGCCCAGGCACACCGACCGCAGTGTCCGCTCGGCCAGCGCGAGATCGGCACCCCACGCCAGCCCGGGTTTGGTGATCATCAGGGACGCCACCCCGTGCGCGGCGGCCCACAGTTCGAGCACCACGTCGTGCACCTCGTCGCGGCCGAAGATGCCGGCATCGGCCATCTCGGTGACCGTGCCGGTGAATCGCACGAACGCCGAGACGGCCAGCACCTCGTCGACCTTGGACTGCTCGCTGATCGTCATGTTGTGGAAGGCCTGCCGGTAGAGCACCGGGGTGGCCAGGGCGAAACGGATGTAGGCCAGGCCCATCTGCAGCGACCGTTCCAGTGGATCGTCGATCCCGTCCGACGCCTCGGCCAGCCACGCGTCGAGTTGCTCGAAATAGCGGGCGCAGACCGCATCGAGCAGCGCGTCCTTGTCGGCGAAGTGCAGGTAGATCGACGGCGGCGTCACCCCCACCCGCTGGGACACCGCGCGGATCGACACCGCGGCCGAATCCGCCGAGTCGAGCAGGAGGTCGGTGGCGGCGTCGATGATCTCCTCGGCGAGCAGCTCACCGGAGCCGCGCGGTGACCGGGTCCGTCGTGCGATCTTCTTCACCATTCTCCTGTGCGGGTTCGCGCTCCTGCGCCGGCTCCTCGGACAGACCGAACCGGTCGTGCAGGCGGCGCAACGGGCCGGGCGCCCACCAGTTTGCCCGCCCGGCGACTCGCATGAACGACGGGACGAGCAGCATCCGGATCAATGTTGCATCCATCAGCACGGCCAGGGTGAGGCCGACTCCGAACATTCGCATGAACGAGACCTGCGACGCAGCTATTCCGGCGAAGACGATGGCCATCAGCAGTGCCGCGGCGGTGATCACGCGGCCCGTCTTGGCCAGGCCCATCGCGACGGCACGATCGTTGGCCGCGCGGGAGCGATCCGATGCCAGCCACTCCTCACGGATACGGCCGAGCAGGAACACCTCGTAGTCCATGGACAGACCGAAGGCGATACAGAACATGAGCACCGGCATGGTGGCCACCAGGTAGCCGGTGGCCGTGGTACCGAGCCCGCCGAGGTGGCCCTCCTGGAAGAACCACACCATCGCGCCGAAGGTGGCCGACAGCGACAAGACGTTGAGCACCAGCGCCTTGAGCGGCAGCACGACGCTGCCGGTGAACAGGAACAGCAGGATGAACGTGGCCACGGCGATCAGTCCGAGCACCCACGGCAGGTAGTGGTAGATGGCGTCGACCGTGTCGACGTTGGTGGCCGCCGCTCCGGTGAACAGCACGGCGAGCCCGGCCGGCGCCGACACCGCGCGCAACGCGCTCAGCTGGGCCTCGCCTGCTGCACCCATGGGTTCCTTGTTCGTCGACACGGTGAGGACGCCGACGTCGCCGCGCAGGTCGTCGGGACTACCCGGCGCGACCGGCCGTCCGTCGACGAAGGTGCCCGACGCACTCGACACGGAGTTCACCCCCTCCACGCGGGACAGATCGCGGGCGTAGGCGGCGCGCGCGTCGGCGGATACGTCGCCGGTGGCCACCACGGTGATCGTGGACGACAGGTTCTGGGCGTAGTCGTCGCGGATTTCCTGCTGGATCTGATGGGCGCTCGCCGACGCCGGCAGCACCCGGTCGTCGGGGAACCCGAACTTGATGGAGAAGAACGGTGTACCCAGGACCACCAGGACCAGCACCACCGCCACCCCGACGGGTGCGGCGTGGCGCAGCACCCAGGTGGCCGCGCGATACCACCACCCCTCCTCGATCGGGCGGTTCTGCGCGGGTGCCCGGCGCAGCAGTCCGCGCACGCTCAGGGAGTCGATGCGGCCACCGAGCACCATGAGCACGGCGGGGGTCACGATCAGCGACGCCACCGCGGCGACGGCCACCACGCCGACGCCCGCGTAGGCGAAGGAACGCAGGAAATACATCGGGAAGATCGCCAGTGCAGCCAGCGACAGCGCCACCGTGACCGCGGAGAACGCCACCGTGCGCCCCGCGGTGGTGAGGGTACGCACGATGGCATCGGGTCTGTCGCGTCCGTTGGCGACCTCTTCGCGGTAGCGGGTCACCAGCAGCAGCGTGTAGTCGATGGCCAGCGCCAAACCCATTGCGGTGGTGAGGTTCAGCGCGAAGATCGACACGTCGGTCACCGACCCGATGAGGCGCAGCATCGCGAAGGTCACCACGATCGCCACGATGCCCACGCCGACGGGCAACGCAGCCGCGATCAGGCCGCCGAACACGACGATCAGCACGAGGAAGCTGATGGGGATGGCGATGGCCTCGGCGATCGCGAGATCACGGGTGGTCTGGTGGTTGATCTGCTGGTACACCATGGCCTGGCCGCCGACGCGGACGGTGATTCCGTCGCGGGTGCCGCTGAAACGCTTCTCGATGACCTCGGCGTGTGCGGGCGCACGCTCCTCACCACCGTCGAGCGAGACGATGATGAGCGCCGACTCGCGGTTCTTGCTGAGTAGAGCGGGTGCGAGGGTGGGGTCCTGCCACACGGACAAGATGGGTTTCTGGATGTAGTCGAGCGTGCCGAGCTCGTCGACCATCGACCGCCCGACCGCGACGGCGCGGGGATCGGTGGACATGTCGGTGCCCGCGGGTCCGTCGAGCTTGAGCACCACCTGCAGCCCTCCCCGCGCAAAGGTGTCGTCGAGGATGTCGGCGGCGCGTGCCGACTCCGAATGCGGGTCGCTGTAACCGCCCGGGAGGAGGTGCTGCGAAGCAGATGCCCCGTACAGTCCGCACAGAACCAGGACCAAGAAGGTCACGGCGAGAACGGTTTTCGGCGCGCCGATGACGACGCGGGTAAGACGAGCCAGCATGGTGGACTCCAGCCGTGGACGATGACTTACCCGCGTTAAGTTATCAGGGTTAAGTCACGGGGGTCAATGGCCTGTCCGACATTGGGACCACACGTGGCATGCTGATCACCGCGCCCCTATAGCCCAATTGGCAGAGGCAGCGGACTTAAAATCCGCCCAGTGTCGGTTCGAGTCCGACTGGGGGCACTCACACCAGGGGGCACTCACACCAGGGGCACTCATCACCGCAGGTGGCGCATCGCGTGGCCCACACGCAAAGCAACGCTCAGTGGGTCGTCATCGTGCCCGAGACCTCTTCGATGGCGCCCATCGTGTCAAGGTCTTCGGCGGCGGAGAGGAACCGCTGGGTGAAGGCGTGTACCGCTTCGGCGGGTTGCATCTCCACCGGTGTTGCGAGCCACACCAACAGGCCGTAGAGCGGCTGTGCCCGGTACTGAAGCCATGCCACGTCCTCCGGGATGTTGATCTCGTACTTGGCCAGCTCCGCCAAGTAGCCCTTGACCAGGTCCCGTTCGTGCGCGCGGCGGTCCTCGGTGGACAGCGATGTCGAGAGGAAGTAGCTCACATCGAGCGCCCAGCAGCCCTTGCGTAGCACCTGCCAGTCAACGAATATCGGTTCGCCAGTGAGGTGAAAGCCCAGGTTCTTCAGGTGCGGGTCACTGTGGAGCAGAGTGCGGGGCTCCTCCGCGTCATAACGGAGCAATGCCCCGATCGCACGCTTGACCCGCTCGGAATCGCGCAGCGCCTCGGGTACGGAGAAGTCGAAAACCGAACCCTCGGCGAGCTTTTCGCTCGCGTAGTCGGAGAACATCTTGATGGCGTCGGACTGCGGCCCCTCATTGGGTGTCCACACCCATTCGAGTTCGTCGAGTGTCGGCGAGTTCCAGAAGTGCGCGTGATAGCGGGCCATGGCCGTCAAGACGGCTTCTGCGCGAACAACATCGATGGGTTCCTCGGCCTTGCCCCAATCTGCCAGAACCACATCCTCGAGCACCAGAACAAACGAGCCGTCCTCGTCGCTGAGCTCGGCGTGCAGGCACCGCGGCGTTGGGATGTCGACCGCGGGGAGGACGTCGTTGAAGAACTTGACCTCCGCGTGATAGATGCCTGCCGCGGTGAACAGTTCACCGAACACGTTGTCGAAGTTGGTCTTCACGAACAGTTGTGTCGGCAGGTCCGGCGACGGGTCCGCGTACTGCGCAGTGAGTCGTAGCCGGGTGGACGTCCCTTGATCAACCTCGTCGACCTTTAGCGATGTGACGGTCGTGCCGGGGTACTTCGAGGCGAGAACCCCGGTGAGCCACTCGGCGGTGAAGTCGGATTTCTGGGCCGGAATCCGGGGCGATGTTTCCACAGTGCTGCGCCTGTCTGCACGTTCAGTGCTTTAAGAGATTAATAATTGCACTACTACCGCACCACTATGAGGTAGATCTCCCTTGGGTGTCAATATGTTGTGTGCAACAACTGGGCTGCACGCGCGGTGAGGACCTCTGTGGAGGAATCCGAGGTGTACCGAAGCCGGCGAGGCTTCCTCCGGTCGGCTCCCCATCGGCGTCGCGGAGTCACATGACAGTCGAAACCAACTGTGGCGGCAGTTCGCCGTCGCAGTCGTCCTCGATCAGAAGAGTTTCAGTCGCCCTTGCCCATTCGACGACCGCGGGGCGTCGGTGCGAGGCCAGTGGCACCCCGATCGGAAACCGGCGGCTCGGCGTGAGCAGGACGGCAGTACATCCCGTCAGTACACGAGCAACTGCACACCCAGACCCACCGCGACGGAGAACACCGCACACAGCATCATCGGGATGAAGAACGATCCGTTCAGCAGGAACGAACCTGTCGCGTCGAACCCGTCTTGTCGGTCAGGATGCACGCCTGTCCCAGGCCGCTCATCGACGCCAGCAGGTTGTTACCGACCGTGGCTCCGAGCATGCCGGCCATCGGACCCACGCCCAGACCCGCGCTCAGCGCCGCGGGAATCAGAATCGACACCGAAGCGGACTGACTCTGGATCAACGCGGTCAACAGGAACAGGATGAGCGCAAACAACACCACGGACACGCCCACCGCGCTGTTGACGAAGCTGACCACCTGATCCATGTGGTCGTTGAGGATGGTGCCGGCCAGAACGGGCACCGACACCAGTAGCAGCACCGCCACCAGACCCGTTCCGATGATCGATTCGTCGAGCACCCTGTTGGTTTTCACCTTGCACAGCACCATGATCAGGCCGGCGACGGCGAACATGATGATCGGGATGATGAACGACATCGACACGGTGGCCTCGGCCAGCGTGCCATCTGCCCGGGACACCGCGTAGGTGGGACGCAGACTCTGGAAGAGTCCCAGCACCACACCGACGACGACGCCGATCAGGAAGATGTAGGCACTCCACGCCGCCCGTGGCGGCAGCGGCTCGCGCTCGGCGTCGCTGACCGCCTCATGGGGCAATTCGACGAGACCCTCGGTGAGTCTGCGCTGGTACTCCGGATCGTCCTCGAGGTTCTTTCCGACGCGGGACATGACCAGCGACGTGAGGATGGTCGCGGCGAGTGTCGAGGGGACGGTGACCAGCAGGATCTTGCCGAGCGAATTGCCCTGGGATTCGGTCATGTTGAGGAAGATGTAGGTCACTGCCGCAACCGGGCTGGCCAGAAGCGCCATCTGACACACCGTGGTCGCCGTGGCGAGGATGCGTTCGGGCCGGATCTTCGCCGAATACGAGACCTCGTACAAAATGGGGATCAACGCGAAGGTGATGTTGCCGGTACCCGACATCACGGTGAACAGCCACACCACCAGGGGACCGACGACCGGGATCTGTTTCGGATGCTTGCGCAACGCTTTCTCGGCCAGACGCACGAGGTAGTCCATGCCACCGGCAGCGCTCATCGCCGCACTCGCGGTGATCACCGCGAGGATGACGAAGATCGCCGTGATCGGCGGTGAGGCCGGTCGCAGTCGCATGAACTCGACGAGGATGAAGACCGAGACGCCGGACATACCGACGAGTGCCATCGGGCCGTACTTCGCTCCCAGCACCAAGGGGATCAGGAACAAGGCGATCTGTGCGATCACATAAAGGGCGTACACGTGATTCCCCTTCGAGGTTCCGCCCGAAATCCGGAGATGCACCCGGGCACTGAGCGACGACCACGGTTTGGCCGGGTCGCGAGGCAGATCGTATGGCGCCCGCGGCCGCCGGCCGTCCCGCATGCGAGATGACGACGCGATTTGCGGCACTGATGGCACAAATCCGAATCAGTTCCGAAGGACCACGCACTCCTCCGGATCAGGTGAACCGCGACGTCACGTGCCGCGGGCAGTTCCGTCTCAGCGCAGATTCTCGAGCAGCCGTAGACAGACCTCACTGACCGTCGGATAGGCCGGCACGGCATGCCAGAGGCGTTGCAGCGGAACCTCGCCGACCACGGCAATGGTCGCCGCATGAACCATGTCGTCGATGCCGGGGCCGACGAAGGTGGCTCCCACCACGACGTCGCGGGCACGATCGATCACCAGCTGCGCGTGCCCCTGATAGTCGGCGGCGGCCAGCGACGAACCGGCCACGGCGATGTCCAGGCTCGACGTCGTCACGTCGAGTCCCGCCGCGCGTGCGGCACGTTCGGTGAGTCCCACCGAGCCGACCTGGGGGCGGGTGAACACCGCCTGCGGCACCGCGGTGTGGTCGGCGCTCGCGCGGAACCGCTCGGCGTCGATGGGCAAACCCGCGGCGCGCGCGGCGATCACATCGCCGGCGACGCGCGCCTGGTACTTGCCCATGTGGGTCAGCGGTGCGCGCCCGTTCACATCCCCCACCGCGTACAGCCAGTCGAGTCCGCCCACATTGAGGTGGTCGTCGACGTCGAGCGGTTCACCGCCGTCGATGCCCACCGTGTCGAGCCCGATGTCGGCGGTCGCCGGTCGCCGACCCGCCGCCACCAGCACCTCGTCGACGTCCATGATGTCGTCGGGGCGTCCGTCGGAATGCGTCACGGTCAGCCGCACCGGTCCGCCGTGAATCCGGCCGTACCCGGTGTCCGCCGCCTCGGGCCGCACGGCCTTCGAGAACGAGGAGCCGAACTCGACGCGCACCCCGCGCTCGCCGAGTGCTTCCGAGACTCGTTCTCCGGCAAAGGGTTCCATCGAGGCGAGGAGCGTCTGCCCGCGTACCACCATGGTGACCTGCGCGCCGAGGTCGGCCAGCCAGGTGGCGGCCTCGCAGGCCACCACGCCACCGCCGAGCACCGCGATCCGCTCCGGCACCTCGACGAGGTTCGTGGCGTCGCGCGACGTCCAGGGCAGCGCATCGGCCAACCCGTCGATCGGCGGAACGGTTGGCGTGCTGCCGGTGGCCAGCACCACCGCCTCGCGGGCACGCAGGCGCCGGCCATCCACCTCGATCTCGCGTTCCCCGGACAGCACCGCCCGCCCCCGCACCACGTCGATACCGGCGCCGTCCGCCCACTGCACCTGAGAAGCGTCGTCACGCTGATGGGTCATCTGCGATCGCCACCGCAACAGTGCTCCCGAATCCGGGCGGGTCGAAGCGATCTCGGGCTGCGCGGCAGGCAGCGCAGCCGCGGCGTCGAGCGCGGCACCGGCGCCCAACAGCGCCTTGCTCGGCATACAGGCCCAGTAGGAACACTCGCCGCCGACCAGTTGACTCTCGACGAGCAACGCGGTCCTGTCGCTGCCACGGATGGCGTAGTCGGCAGCGTTCTCCCCGGCCGGTCCGGCCCCGATCACGATCACGTCATAGGTGTCTGTGGACGTCATGATCTCCACGGTAGGCGCGTTGGGCGGTGACGGTAGACACAAACCGACCCGCACCAACAGCGCAAACTTGGGCGCACGCTGACCCGAAACCCGGCGCACGCGGCTCGACTGTGCCACCGTGTCAGGTCATGCGGGTCGGGCTGCGGAACAGGTCATCAGCGGGACGTGCGGTGCGCGCCGCACTCGGAGCGCTCACGGCAGTGGTCTGCGTGGCGGTCGGCGGCGTGGTCACCACACCTGCCGCGTCGGCCGCCGGCCCCACCCGCGACGACGTGTACGCGCTCGCCGGCTCCTGCGTCACGATCACCACCGCGGACGGTCGTCCGGTCGGCGGCCGGCCCGGGCCGGTGTTCGTCGAGGCGGCGGGGCTCAGCCGGTTCCTGCTCTACCGCGCCGACCGGTCCTTCGTAATGCCCGGACGCGGCGGCGCGACCGTCTCGTCGGCACCGGTGTCCGACACGGCGGTGTGGACCGTCGATCCCGGCACCTCGGGCTACATTCTGCGCGCGGGCACCGGGCCGGCCCTGACGAACGTCACGATCACACCCGCCACCGGATGCACCCACTACCCCGATGCCCAGATCAACGTGACCGGCGCACCCTTCACCGGCACCGATGACCACGGCGATCTGCGTGGCTTCGTCGATTCCCACGCCCACCTCATGGCCGAGCAGTTCCTGGGCGGAGAGTTCTTGTGCGGCAAGCCCTACAGCCCCCTCGGAGTGACCGACGCGCTGCGCGACTGCCCCGACCATGCGCCCGGCGGCCTACCCGCGGTGTCCGAACAGGTACTGTCGCGGCCCGGGCCACACGACACCGTCGGCTGGCCCACCTTCCGTGACTGGCCGCGGTGGGACTCGCTGACCCATCAACAGACCTACTACCGGTGGATCGAGCGCTCGTGGCGGTCGGGCCTGCGGATGATCCAGAACTACTACGTCCAGAACCGTGTGCTCTGCGAGAAGTACCCGCTGCGCGATCAGCCGTGCAACGAGATGGAGTCGATCCGCATCCAGCACCGGATGCTGCTCGGCATGCAGGACTACATCGACGCGCAGGCCGGCGGGCCCGGCCGCGGCTTCTTCCGCATCGTGTCGAGCGCCGCCGACGCGCGGCGGGTGATCGCGCAGGGCAAGCTCGCGGTGACCCTCGGCATCGAGGTGTCCGAACCGTTCGGCTGCAGCGAGGTCGGCGGGCGCGCGCAGTGCGACCGCGCCGACATCGATCGCGGCCTCGACGAGCTCGAGCACCTGGGCATCCGGCAGGTGATCCTCACCCACAAGTTCGACAACGCCTTGGGCGGAACACGATTCGACCAGGGAGCAACAGGCGCCGCAGTCAACACCGGACAGATACTCTCCGACGGGCATCCGTGGCAGACCCAACCGTGCAACACCGACCAGCACGACAATCCGGCGGTGGGCTATCCACGCGATGCCTGCAACGTCCGCGGCCTCACCGCGCTCGGCGCCTACACGGTCGGCGGCATCATCGCCCGCCACATGGCCATCGACATCGACCACATGAGCGTCAAGACCGCCACCGGCGTCCTTGACATCGTAGACCGGCGTCACTATCCGGGTGTGGTGTCGTCGCACACCTGGACCGACAAGAGCAACTACCGCCGCATCCTGGCCGACGGCGGCATCGTCGGATTGTTCGAGACGCCCGCCGAGGCCGAACCGGGCGAGACCGGCAGGCACGGCGACCTGCCGCCCGACTTCCTGTCGGCCTGGCGGGTGCTGCGGGCACAACGCTCCGCCGACCACTACTTCGGTGTGGGTTTCGGGCCCGACATGGGCGGCCTCGGTAAGCAGGCCCACCCACGACCGTCGGCGCGCACCCGCCCGGTCCGCTACCCGTTCCGCGGCGCCGACGGCACCACCCTGATCGACCGGCAGGTGACGGGCACCCGTGTGTTCGACGTCAACACCGACGGGACCGCGCACTACGGTCTGCTGCCCGACTGGATCGAGAGCCTCCGCATCCAGGCCGGACCCGACGGGCAGACGCTGATCGGCGATCTGTTCCGGGCCGCGGAGGCCTACACGCGGTTCTGGGAGCGTGTCGAGACCTACCGCTGAGCCGCTGTGGGGCGAGGACCGATGTAACGAGCGGCATGTCGTTAGCGACACTTCCGATATCGCTGCGCTTTCGGTATCGCTGCGCGCACTTCACGGCAGGAGCCTCATGCCCGATACATTCCAGTCCCCCGACCACACTTCCGACGATCACCGGGCCGTCAGCCAACACCGGCCGGTCCGACGCCGGGCGGTCGGTGTGGCCGCGGTCCTCGCGCTGACCCTGGCCCTGATCGGGCTCGGTGCGGTCGCCGGGCGCGACGGGAAGGCCTCCGCCCTCGTCGGTCACCCGGAGGTGCTGCGCCCCGGCTGCACCTGGGACAGTTCGGGCAACTACGTGCAGAACTGCAAGGTGTGGTCGGAGTCGCAGCACAAGTACGTGATCGTGCAGATCCGAGCGTCCAACGGCAGCGACAAGGGCGTCTATCTCCTCGACGGCATGCGCGCACGCGACGACCGGTCGGCGTGGACCACCGACGTGCAGGCCGCCAAGGTCTACGACGGCAAGAGTGACACCACCCTGGTGATGCCCGCGGGCGGCGCGTCGTCGTTCTACACCGACTGGGACGCCGGGGCCGGCGACAAGAACACCACCATCAAGGAGGAGACGTTCCTCACCAAGGAACTGCCCGCCTACCTGTCGACCAACTTCGGGGTCAGCCCCAGCAACAACGCGATCGTCGGACTGTCGATGTCGGCGGGACCCGCGGTGACGCTGGCCGAGCGTCACCCCGAACAGTTCCGGGTGGTGCAGGCGATGTCGGGCTACTACCAGACCGACAATCCGATCGGCGCGCTCGGCGTGCTGGCCACGCAGACCATCGTCTCCAACTACACCAACGGCATCGTCAACATGTGGGGTGCGCCGGGCAGCCCGCGCTGGACCGCGAACGATCCGTCGAAGAACATCGACAAACTCCAGCAGAACGGCCAGGTGCTGATCATCTCCTCGGGCAACGGGTTCCTCACCCCCGGCGAGATGGCGAAACTCTCACAGCAGGACCAGATCAGTGCGATGGCGCTGGAGATGCTGTCGGCGGTGTCGACGGTGCTGATGCAACTGCAACTGGCACAGAGCGGTGTCTCGGTGATCTCGCTGCCCAACTACGGCGGGCACACCTGGTCCACGTGGGACCGCAGCCTGGGTGACGGCAAGGACAAGGTGCTCGAGACCCTCAACTCCACCCCGCCGGTGACCACCAAGACGCAACTGGTCGACGCGTCGGGCACCCCCGCACCCAGCGGCGTCGCCAAGGCCACCCAGGCGGCCCGCATGGCCGCGGCGCAGACCGTGACGCTCGCCGACCGTGACTCCGGTGACCCGTCGACGACTCCGTCGGCCACCACGTCGTCGGAGTCGTCGACCGCAACGGGCTCGACCACGGCATCTGGGTCGGCATCAGCATCGGGCTCCGCGACGTCCACAACGGGCCCGGACGGCGAGGCGGGCACGTCCACCGAGGCCACACCGGCGCCGGAAACCACCACCGAAGCACCGTCGCAGCCCACCGCCGCCTCCAACACCGGCGCCCCCAGCACCGGCGTCACCACCGGTGATCCGGAGCCGTCCACCACCACCACGACACCGGTGCCGTCGCGGTGACACCGGGGTGATCTACTCGACGCATGGCGTCGTCGCACTCGTTCATCCTCGCCGAGGGCGCGGCCGACGCCGCGCTGCTCACCCTGGGTATCGCGTTGTACTCGGCGATCATCCTGATCGGCATCGGCGTGGGCGTCTACGCGGTCACCCACGGTCGCCGCACGCTGGCCATCGCGATGGCGGTCCTGGTGGGAGTGCTCACGGTGACCGGTGTGATCCTGGCGGTGGCCAGCAGCATTCACTGACCGCAGCGTGACGCAGCAGACTCTGTCGGTAACCTCCACGCTTGCGGGTGTTCACCTCCCGGTACCGATCCGGGTCTAGCTTGATCCCCGGATGTCACCACAGCCACCTGAGCATCGGAGTACACGTGTCGAACGAGCCTTTCGGTGGTCTGAGCCGCCGCGAATTCCTCTCGCGGGTGACGGCGGTGGGCGGCGGCGCGCTGCTCGCCTCGTGGGCCGGACCGATCATCGACAAGGCCTACGCCCAGGCCGACCCGATGGGCACCGGCTCGCTGCACGACATCGAGCACATCGTGCTGTTCATGCAGGAGAACCGGTCCTTCGATCACTACTTCGGCACCTATTCCGGGGTCCGCGGATTCGGCGAGAACACTCCGCTGTGGCGGCAGTACGGCTGGGCGCCGGGCGTGGGACCCACCAAATCCGGGTACACCATGCCGTTCCGGCTCGACACCACCAATGACGCCAACCTCGACGGCGAGTGCATCAACGATCCCGACCATTCGTGGGCGGGCCTGCACAAGGCGTGGAACCACGGCCGCAACGACGGCTGGCTGCCGATGTCGATCGACTCGGTGGGTCCGGCGAACGCACCCGCGCTGATGGGCTACTACGAGCGCGAGGACATCCCGATCCACCGCACGCTCGCCGAGGCGTTCACGATCTGCGACGACTACCACTGCTCGGTGCTCGGACCCACCGACCCCAACCGGCTGTACTGGATGAGCGCCACCCTCGATCCCGACGGCACCCACGGCGGTCCGCTGCTCGAGACGCCGACCCTGATTCCCAAGTTCGCCTACAGCTGGCGCACCATGCCCGAGAATCTCCGCGATGCCGGGGTGAGCTGGAAGATCTACAACAACAAGGATCTCGGGCCGGTGTCGTCGGTGGTGCTCGACGGCATGATGGGCTGCTTCAAACAGGCCGAAAACCCCAATTCCGAGCTGGCCCGACGGGGTATCGCACCCACCTACCCCAGCGATTTCCAGGCCGACGTCGCGGCCAACCGGCTGCCCAAGGTGTCGTGGGTGGTGCCCCCGGCGATGGAGTGCGAGCATCCGGCCCTGCCGGCGGCGCTCGGCGCGGTGGGCATCGTGCAGCTCATCGACATCCTCACCTCCAATCCGGCGGTGTGGGAGAAGACCGCGCTGATCATCAGCTACGACGAGAACGGCGGCTTCTTCGACCACGTCGTCCCGCCGACCCCGCCGCCGGGCACCAAGGGCGAGTTCGTCAGCGTGCCGAACATCAACGCGGTGGCGTCGTCGAAGGGTATCCGCGGTCCGATCGGCCTGGGCTACCGCGTGCCCTGTTTCGTGATCTCGCCGTACAGCCGGGGCGGGCTGGTGGCCACCGACACCTTCGACCACACCTCCCAGCTGCGGCTGATCGAGGAGCGCTTCGGCGTGGACGTGCCCAACCTGACGCCGTGGCGACGACGCACGGTCGGCGACATGACGTCGGTGTTCGATTTCGCCCATCGACCCGACTCGGCCCGCCCACGCCTCGGCGACCCGAATCCGAAGGCGCAGAACGCACTTGTGCAGTGCGGCCCCAACATCGCGGCCGGCACCGCCGGCTACGGAGCCCCTTATCCGGTGCCGCCGAACCGGATGCCGCGCCAGCAGCCGGGCACTCGGCGTGCACCCAGCGGCATCGTCTGAGCCGTCCCGTCACACAACGAGCGCCGCCGGACTTCTCGGCGGGGCTCGTCGTGTGTGCTCGGGTGAACGTCAGGGGACCAGCGACGGCAGCAGCGAGTGCGCCGTC
This sequence comes from Gordonia sp. NPDC003429, assembly GCF_053588575.1. Classification (NCBI taxonomy): domain Bacteria; kingdom Bacillati; phylum Actinomycetota; class Actinomycetes; order Mycobacteriales; family Gordoniaceae; genus Gordonia; species Gordonia sp. NPDC003429. The sequence continues at coordinate 434,908 of NZ_JBSFQF010000001.1, read as the reverse complement.
GCGGCAATCTGACTCAACTGCGGGTTGGTCGCGACCGCCCGATCGACGCCCAGGCGGATGTTGCGCACCGTCGGGTCGTTCTCCAGCGGCGTGACGGCCTGCTGCACCGGTGCGGCCACGTTCTGTGCCAGATCGGCGACCGGCGCAGGCAGCGTCGGGAGCGGAGCCGATGCCTGCACCGGCGTCGGAACGGTGGCGTCGGCGTAGGTGCTACCCACGCCCGCGCCGACACCCGCACCGATCGCGGCACCAATGGCGGCACCGACGAGCGGGGTGGCGATCGCGGTCACCGGGAAGGCGATGGTGGTGGCCAGGGCGGCGACAGCTGCGCAGGGGACGAGCGTCCCGATGGTCCCGATCACCGGGACGACAGTGGCTGCGGCCGACCCGAGCGAGCAGACCACCGTGCCGATGGCCGGAACCACGGCGACGGCGATGGCGCCGGCGAACGGCGCTGCCGCCACACCGATTCCGAAGCCGATCACCGCACCGACGCCGGCACCCACCGCCGTCGAGGTACCGATCTGCTGGGACGTGGCCACGTCGTGCCGCCCGAACTCACCGATCGAGGGGCCCGCGGACGGAATGGTGACGATGTTGTCGGCCAGACTCACCGGTGCCGCGACCTTCGGCGCGAACTCGGTGACTGCGGCCAAGGGCGCCAGCGCCGGAGCGACGCCCGCCGCCGTCGCGGACGGGGCGACCAGCGCGAAACTGGTCGCGGCCGCCGCACCCATCAGTGCCGCGGTGACGCCGGCGCGTGTGACGCGACCCGAGACAGCGCGTGCGCCACCTTGTGCGCCGACGCACACGGTCGGCGTCGAAGCATATGAAGCCGTGCTCATGAGATTGATGTCCTTTCGGAAGGCTGGAGGAACCCAGGGACGACCACGGAATGCGGGTGGTGCATCCGCACGGCAATCTCAATACGGCAGCACTGTGTGTGCCGGTCGCGCACACAAGGGTGCAGCGAACCGACAGTTCAGGGATTCGGAAACGTTGTCCGGACCGGACTTTCACCTACCCGGAACGACGCGGTGGATCGGTCAGTCGACCGACATCTCACCGAGCTCCGACCACCCGTCGGCGTCGATCGTGGTGTTGATGATCCGCGGGGTGGCCTGCAGATACTGCGGCAGGTCGGTGGTCGCGGTGGTGAAGTGGGCGCTGGTCACGTGGGCTTCGGCGGCGTCGTCGTCGAAGGCCTCGATCAGCACGTACTCGTTGGGGTCGGACAGGCTGCGCGACCACTCGAACCACTTGTTGCCCGGCTCGGCGCGGGTCGCCTCGGTGAAATCGGCGACGAGTTGGGGCCAGGTGTCGGCGTATTCGGGTTTGATCTGCCATAACGCCACGATGTGGATCATGAATCCACCGTAGGTGGCGCACAGCGACATCGGAACCACGGCCCCGTCTCGAATTGAGACCGATGCACACACGGGCCGACCCCGACTAGCGTCGAGGGGTAACGCGGTTCACAACCAGGAGGTCGCCATGCGTGAGGTCACTCGTTTCTACATCGACGGCCGGTGGGTGGAGCCATCGGACCTGAACGTCGTCGACGTCATCAATCCCGCCACCGAGAAGGCCGCCGGACATGTGGCGCTCGGTACCGCCGCCGACGTCGATGCCGCCGTCGACGCGGCACGCCGCGCCTTCGGCACCTGGGGGCAGACCGGCGTCGACGAACGTGTGGCCGTCCTCGAGGCGTTGGTCGCCGAGTACCGCGCACGCGCCGACGACCTCGCGGCCGCGGTGACCGAGGAGATGGGTGCCCCGACGGTGCTGTCCACACGGGCGCAGGTGCCGATCGGGCTCGGCCATCTGATGGCCGCGGCCGCCGCGCTGCCCGCATACCGCTTCGCCGAGGACCGCGGCACCTCGCGGATCGTGAAGGAACCGATTGGCGTGTGCGGCTTCATCACCCCGTGGAACTGGCCGCTCAATCAGGTGATGTGCAAGGTCGCGCCCGCCTTGGCCACCGGCTGCACGATGGTGCTCAAGCCGTCGGAGATCGCCCCGTTCAGCGCGGCGATCATCGCCGAGATCATGGACGCGGCCGGAGTGCCCGCCGGCGTGTTCAACCTCGTCAACGGCGACGGGCCCGGGGTGGGCGCGGCATTGGCGGCGCATCCGGGCATCGACCTGATCTCGTTCACCGGCAGCACCCGCGCCGGTATCGAGGTGGCGCGGGCCGCAGCGCCCACGGTGAAGCGGGTGGCCCAGGAACTCGGCGGCAAGAGCCCCAACATCATCCTCGACGACGACGACCTGGCGTCGAATGTCGCCGCCGGGGTGATGTCGGTGATGGTGAACTCGGGCCAGTCGTGCAACGCCCCCACCCGCATGCTCGTCCCGTCCGCACGTCTGCACGAGGCGGCCGAGGCCGCCGGTTCGGTGCAGGCCAAGCTCACCGTCGGCGATCCGACGGGTTCGGTGCGGCTCGGTCCGGTGGTGTCCGAGCAACAGTTCGAGAAGATCCAGGGGCTCATCCAGCGAGCCATCGACGACGGCGCCACCCCGGTGTTCGGCGGGCCCGGCCGGCCCGACGACCTGCCCACCGGCTTCTACGTGCGGCCCACCGTGTTCACCGGCGTCACCAACGACATGGAGATCGCCCGCACGGAGGTGTTCGGTCCGGTGCTGGTCATCATCGGATACGACGACATCGACGACGCCGTCGCGATCGCCAACGACACCGACTACGGACTCGCGGGCTACGTGTCGGGTACCGACGCCGACGAGGTCCAACGGGTGGGTGCCCGCATCCGCGCCGGTTCCATTTCCCTCAACGGTGCCCCGCTCGACCCGTCGGCGCCGTTCGGCGGCTACAAGCAGAGCGGCAACGGCCGCGAATGGAGCGATTACGCGTTCGACGAGTTCCTCGAGGTCAAGTCGCTGCTGGGATTCAACGCATGATTCCGGCCGCCGGACCGACCCATCCGGAGGGACGCGGCGAGCGAAGACATTGGTGACGCCCACGCACCGAGGAGATCGCCGATGACCGTCGCCACCGAACTCGCCGATGTGATCGCCCGCCAGACCGGCGGTGAGATACCCGTCCACCTGACTGCCTGGGACGGCAGCACTGCGGGTCCGCACGACGCACCGCATGTGGTGCTCTACAGCCGCGACGCGCTGCGTCGGCTGCTGTGGCATCCGGGGGAACTCGGTGCCGCACAGGCGTATGTGACCGGCGAGCTCGACGTGACCGACGACCTCGACGACGCTCTCACCCACGTGTGGCAGGTGGCCCACGACCGACGCCTGACCGGCCCTCGTATCACTCCCCGGGTGTTCTGGGACATCGCCCGTCTGGCCATCCGGTACCGTCTGGTGGGCGCGCCACTGCCCGCACCGGCCGCACAGGCCCAGGTGCGCGGGCGACTGCATTCGCGGGCGCGCGACCGTGCCGCCATCAGCCACCACTACGACCTGTCGAACGACTTCTACGCGCTGATCCTCGACGAGCACATGGCCTACTCGAGCGCCTTGTGGACCTCCGACGACCCCGAGTACGGGCTCGCCGACGCGCAGGCCGACAAGCTCGACCTGGTGTGCCGCAAGGTGGGGCTCGATGCGGCGCCGGGTCAGCGCTTTCTCGACATCGGTTGCGGGTGGGGGTCGCTGTCGCTGTTCGCCGCGCAGCAGTACGACGCGCGCGTGGTCGGGGTGACGATCTCGCAGGAGCAGAAGGCCTTCATCGACGCGCGGATCGCCGAGCGCGGACTCGGCGACCGCGTCGAGATCCGGGTGCAGGATTATCGCGAGATCCCCGATCCCCCGTTCGACGCGGTCGCCTCGATCGAAATGGGAGAGCATGTGGGAGAACGCAATTACGGCGTGTATGCCCGCGTGTTGCACGACATGGTGAAACCCGGGGGCCGCGTGTGCATCCAGCAGATGTCCCGGCCCGCGGGTAAGCATCCCGGCGGGGGTCCGTTCATCGAGTCGTTCATCGCGCCGGACATGTACATGCGCCCGGTCGAGGCGACGGTGGCCTACCTGCGCGACGCCGGTCTCGAGGTGACCGACGTGCAGGAGATGGCCGAACACTACGTCCGCACGGTGGACGTCTGGTACGACACGTTCGAGAAGAACTGGGCCCGCGCGGTGGACCTCGTCGGCGACGAGGTGGCGCGGGTATGGCGGCTCTACCTCGTGGGTGGCCGGATGGCGTTCCGTGACGGTCGGTTGGGTGTCGAGCAGATCACTGCGACGCGGCCGTGACGTGTTCGGACAGCCACGTCAGCACCGCACCGATCACCAGGTCGCGCTCGGGTTCGTTGAAGATCTCGTGATAGAGGTCGTCGTAGATGATGAGGGTCTTGTCGGCCGAGCCGGCGAGGCGTTCCACCATCTCACTACCCGCCGGGTTGGTGAGCCGGTCGTCGGAGCCGTGCATCACGAGCACCGGAATCTGCAGCGCGCCGAGCCGGTCGGGGAAGCTCTTCATCGTGGAGAGCATCTCCGCACCCAGCCGCGCCGGGATGCGTGAGCGGGTGACCAGCGGATCGGATTCGTAGCGGGCCACCACGTCGGGGTCACGGGAGATGGCACCCGAATCCAGGGCGATGGTCGGCAGCCACGGGGCCACCTTGCCCAGCACTTGTGAGACGGCGATCACCGGTGCGGGCATGTCGTCGCCGGGCATCACCGCCGCCCCGGACAGGATCAGTCCGTCGAGCATGTCCTGATGGTCGAGTGCGTAGTCGAGTGCGATCTCGCCGCCCATGCTGTGTCCGAGCAGGAATGTCGGCAGCGAGTCGACGCTCGCCTGCGTGATCACGGTGTGCAGGTCGTCGGTGAAGTCACGGAAATGCTTGATACGCAAGCGCTTTCCTCCCGACCTTCCGTGCCCGACGTGGTCGGGGACGGCGACGATGTAACCGGCGGCCACCAGTTGCCGGGCCAGCTCCTCATACCGCGCGCCGTGCTCACCGAGACCGTGCGCGATCACCACCACCGCACGGGGCTGTGCGGGACGCAGCAGGTCGTAGACCACTGTCTCCCCCAGCGCCCCCCGAAAGCTGCGTTCCTCGGAGATCATGCCGTCATCGTTGTCGGTGTCTGCCATATCAGTCATTATGCCCACCGGGTGGGCAGCGCAGGCGCGGAATAGTGCACTCCCGGCGCCCGTTGGCCGTGTACATGAGCACCACCAACGTCCGCGCCGCGGGATCATCGACCGTCATCCGTGCCAAAGAGCGGCACCACTGGAACGACGAGTCGATCGAGTCGCGGCAGTCGTTTCCGGCGACCGGCAATTTCGATCTCGCCCGCAACGCGCACGGCCTCCTGCTGGTGCACAACGACGATCTCGTGGATGCCGGCAGCGGTTTCGACACCCACCGCCACCAGGACGCCGAGATCGTCACCTGGGTGGTGGAAGGCGCACTGCACCACAAGGATTCGGCCGGCAACTCCGGCGTGCTGGTGCCCGGCGTGGTGCAGCGGATGTCGGCCGGAACCGGGATCACCCATTCCGAACGCAACGCGTCCACCCGAGTGGCCAACCAGCGACTGCGCGTGGTGCAGATGTGGATCGCGCCCGAATACGCGGGCGTGGCACCCGGCTACGCCGAGACCGACGTCACCGACGCCCTCGCCGACGGCGACCTGATCACGGTGGTGTCGGGGCTGCAACGGGACGCCGACGCGGCCGCACTCGACATCGCCAACGGTTACGTGGCCCTGCACGCCGCACGGCTGCGCCCGATGCGTCCGGTGACCATTCCGTCGGCACGCTACGGCCACCTGTACGTGGTGAAGGGCGATCTGACAGTGACGCCGGTTGACAATCCCACCCGGCCGATCACCCTGCACGAGGGTGATGCGTTGCGCACCACGGACGGTCCGGAGATGCTCGCGGTCACCGGACGGTCCGCGGAGATCCTGTTCTGGGAGATGCACACCGGCTTCGACGACGCCCCCAGCTGACCGTCGAGCGTGCCCACCCCGGCCACCCGCCGGTCGAGCGCCCACCCGCTGGTTGAGCTTGTCGAAACCACCCCACCCGTCGGTCGAGCGCCCACCTCGCTGGTTGAGCTTGTCGAAACCACCCCACCCGCTGTTCGAGCACCCCACCCGCCGGTCGAGCCCTCAGTCCGCTGGTTGAGCTTGTCGAAACCACCCCACCGGACACGCTCAACCCGGATCTGGGCACGCTCAACCCGGAAGTGGACATGCTCAACCCGGAAGTGGACACGCTCAACCCCGAAGCGGGCACGCTCAACCCCGAAGCGGGCACGCTCAACCCGGAAGTGGGCACGCTCAACCCGAAAGTGGACACGCTCAACCCGGAAGTGGGCACGCTCGACCCCGCAGTTGAGTGGGGCCGAACGATCTACAGCGGTTCGGGCACCAGCGACGGTTCGTCGGCGGTGGACAGGGTGAGCACGCACTCGACGATCGCATCATGCTGCTCGATGCGGGCCTCGATGCCCCGCAGCCGCGCGGCCACCGCGTGTTCGGCGAGGTCACCGGTGATGTCGACTGCCGCCACCAGGTAATACTCCATCGGGCCGACGTACTCGACGTGCAGATAGGTGACCCGATCGATGTCCGGCAACTCCAGCAGCCGGTGCAACAACATGTTCCGCGTACCCGGCATGGCGGGCTGCCCCAGCAGGAACTCGCTGTTGCGTTTGATCAGGAATATCGCGATCACACCGAGGAGCAGGCCCACCAAAATGGAGCCGACCGCGTCGTAGGCCGCCGACCCCGTGATCTCGTGCAGCGCCATGCCGGTGGCGGCGATGGCCAGACCGATGAGCGCGGCGGCGTCCTCGGCGAACACCGCCCGCAGCGTGGTGTTGGAGGTGCGGCTGACGAACCGCAGCGGATGCATCGACAGCCGATGTCCACCCGCGTTGGCCTGACGCACCGATTGCAGAAAGGACACGCCCTCGAGTAGCGCGGAGATCGCGAGCACGATGTAGCCGACGAGGTAGTCGGCGTCGGGTTCGGGGTTGCGCAGCGAGGTGATGCCGTGCATCACCGAGACCGCCGCGCCGACGGCGAACAACCCGAACGCCGCGAACATCGACCAGATGTAGGTTTCCCGGCCGTGGCCGAACGGATGATCCCGATCGCGTCCGCGTCCACCGCGGCGTTCGGCGACGAGGAGGAACACCTCGTTGCCCGCATCGGCCCACGAATGCGCCGATTCCGCAACCATCGACGCCGATCCGGTGATCCCGGCCGCCACCGTCTTGGCGATCGCCACGAGAACGTTCATCGTGAAGGCGATGACGACGGTGAGCATCGACTCCTGATCGTTGATCGGAGCGCTCACCTGATCGTCAGCCATCAGCCGATCGTCTCACGGCACAGCATCGCGCGGCGCACCCAGCCGAAGGCGCGCCGCGCGATGTGGATTCAGTCTCGGGCGAGAGGGAGTTATCCGAGGCTGAAGGGTTGGCCGTAGAAGGAGAGTACCTGCTCGGCGTTGCTGGTGACGACGTAAACGTTGGCGAACGAGCGCGCCTGCGCATAACCCGCGCAACCGTTCACCATCATCGTCTCGTTGGTGTAACCCAGCTTGGCGTGGTTGGTGCCCTTGAAGGTCACCTTGTTGCTGTGCTTCTGGTTACCGTAGTCGTCGGCGCTCTCGACGTCGTTGATGTAGTAGTTGACCGCCTGGCCGGGACCGATGGTGAAGGTTCCGCCGCCGCTGACGATCGGCAGCGGGTTGCCGGTCGGTTGCAGATCGGTCGCCGAGGTCGTCTTCTGCAGGCCGCCTCCCGAACCGGCGCCGGTGACACCGCCGATGTTCACCTGACAGCCGACGATGTATCCGGCCTGGATCTTGATCTTCTTGGCGTCCTTGCTGGTGTTGACCGCGTACTGTGCCGACACCCACGCGTTGCGGTGCAACGGCGTTCCGCCCAGCGACGGGTTGATGTTGGCGGTCTCCCCGCTGCGGGTCAGGGTCACCACGGTGCCGTCGCCCATGGTCTGCCGACCCGTCTGGGACGGGAGTGCCACATGGACGTCGGCGTGTGCGATAGCGGGTGCCATCAGGGCGGCAACGGTGGCGAAGGCCGCCGGCCCGCCGATGGTGGCGAGTCGTTTCAAGCTGATGTTCATCTTTTCCTCGAGTGGTCGTGTGGCCGAGTAGTGGAATGCGGGTGTGGAGACTCAGCCGATGGAGAAGGGCTGGCCGTACAGGTTGACCTTCTGGTGGTCGCTGCCGGTGGTCTCGACCGTCACGTACGAACGCGCCTGCGCGTATCCGGCGCAGTTCTGCAACTGCAACTGCACCCGGCTGTAGTCGAAGAAGTACTTGCCGGGTTTCTCGATGTCCTTGTAGTCGATCTGCGCGAACGCCACCTGTCCCGGCGTGATCGGAATGGACAACGAGCCCGTTCCGGTGAATCCCGGCTTGGTCGCGTCGAAGCCTCCGGTCAGGCCGACGCTGAAGTTGTTGACATTCACCTGGCAACCCACGATGTATCCCACCGAGAGGGTCGCGGCCGCACCGTCGGTCGAGGTGCCGCCGGTGCCGGGTGCGCCCGACTCACCGAGCGGGCCGTTGTTCGGACCGGCCGGTGACGCCTTCAGCCCGGGCGCGTTGAGCGTGATGTTCGCGCTCACCCACGCCGTGCGGCCGAGTCCGTTGGCGGCCAGGGACGGCGAGATCTGTGCCGATTCGCCCGTCCGGGTGAGCGTGAGCCCGGCACCGGTGGCGGCGCCGTTGGGCAGACGCACAAATGCGTCCGCGTGTGCAGGTGCCGCGGCCACGCCCACGGCACTCGCAGCGGCACCGACGGCCAGCGCGCCGATGGCGCCGCGCCGAAGCCGTGACTGTTTGGTCCTCATGTGTTCCCCTCAGATGTTCGCAAGCTCGACGCCGGGCCGAGCGCGACGCCGGTGGTCGCCACTGCGGCAACTCCGCGCGAACTGTACTGAGATGACGGCCAACGGAAGGTGACTCGGCGACGTCGCCGAGATGTCGTCTAGACCAAATCGTTACCTTGAAATCCGTTGCCCTGGAACGTTTGTCAGATTCATCCGAAATTTACGACAGCGATCCCGGACAAATCCGGCACAGTGGGGTCACCCGCTCGTCACCAGCGGTCCATCGCGGGCATCGCGCGCGGATCACCGGCACCGCGGACTAGTGTCATCCGGGTGAGTTCCGACGTCACGTCACACGGCCTGCGGCAGTGGTTCCTGGCCGATATCACCCCGGAGCCCGCGGGCATGATGGGGCCGCACCGCGTGCCCAGCGAGGAGACACACACCCACTCCTGGTGGAAAGTGATGTGCCTGACCGGCGTCGACTACTTCTCAACCCTCGGATACCAGCCCGGTATCGCCGCGCTCGCGGCCGGCGCGATCGCACCCTTGGCCACGATCGTCCTCATCGCCCTCACGCTCTTCGGTGCGCTTCCGGTGTACCGCTACGTCGCCGGCAAGTCGCCCAACGGCGAGGGTTCCATCGCCATGCTCGAGCGTCTGTTGCCCAAGTGGGGCGGCAAGATCTTCGTCCTGGTCCTACTCGGGTTCGCCGCCACCGACTTCCTCATCACGATGACGCTCTCGGCCGCCGACGCGACGGCCCACTTCGTCGAGAATCCGCTGATCCCCCACGGCTTCTCGAACTATCCGGTGACGATCACGCTCATCCTGCTGGCGTTGCTGGCCGCGGTGTTCCTACGCGGGTTCACCGAGGCGATCACGATCGCCGTGGGCCTGGTGTTCGTGTACCTCTCGCTCAATGCGGTGGTGATCGTCGACGCGCTGGTGCACGTCGCCACCGCGCCACACCTGGTGGTCGACTGGCGCCAGGCGATGGTCGCCGAGCACGGTAGTCCGTGGATGATGATCGCGGTGGCACTGCTGGTCTTTCCGAAGCTGGCGCTGGGCCTGTCCGGGTTCGAGACCGGCGTGGCGGTGATGCCGCAGATCGACGACTCACCCGACGACCCGCCGGGCGTCCCGCGGGCACGCATCCGCGGCGCCAAGCGACTGCTGACCACCTCCGCGGTGACGATGAGCATCTTCCTGATCACCAGCAGTCTGGTGTGCACGATTCTCATCCCCGAACCCGAGTTCCAGCCGGGCGGGAGCGCCAACGGCCGGGCGCTGGCGTATCTGGCGCACGAGTACCTCGGCAGCGGATTCGGCACCGTCTACGACATCAGCACGATTTTGATCCTGTGGTTCGCGGGCGCGTCGGCGATGGCCGGCCTGCTCAATCTGGTGCCGCGGTACCTGCCGCGATACGGGATGGCGCCCGACTGGGCTCGCGCAACCCGGCCTCTGGTGCTCGTCTTCGCACTCATTGCGTTCGCCGTCACCTTCTACTTCGATGCGAGCGTCGACAAGCAGGGCGGTGCGTACGCGACCGGCGTGTTGGTGTTGATGACATCGGCGTCGATCGCGGTGACACTGTCGGTGCGTAAACGTCGGCGCACAGTCTCGACGATCGGCTTCGCCACCATCTCCGCGATCTTCGTCTACACCACCGTCGCCAACATCATCGAACGTCCCGAGGGCGTGCAGGTTGCCGCCTTCTTCATCGCGGCGATACTGATCGTGTCGTTCGCGTCGCGGATCAATCGCTCCTTCGAGTTGCGCAGCGGATCGATCACCTTCGACGAGACGGCGCAACGCATCATCGACGAGGCGGCCGGGTCCGGTGAGATCCAGATCGTGACGCATGACCCCGATGTGCGCTCGCTGCACGAGTATCACGACAAGGAGCTGCAGCAGCGTGCGGAGAGTCACATCCCTGACGCCGACGAAATCGTCTTCCTCGAGGTGAACGTCACCGATTCCTCCGAATTCCGAACCGATCTGGTGATTCGCGGTCGCTATCGCGAAGGCGGATATCGGATCCTGTGGGTCGATTCGGCTGCCGTGCCCAACACGATCGCGGCCACCCTGCTGGCGATCCGGGATTGGACCGACACCGTGCCCAACGTGTATTTCGAATGGAGCGAGGCGAATCCGCTCGTGAACCTGCTCCGCTTCCTGTTCATCGGCGAGGGCGAGGTGGCCGCCGTCACGCGTGAGGTGGTGCGCCGCGCCGAGCCGGAGATCGACCGCAGACCTGTCGTCCACGTGGGCTGAGCCCACAGACGGCTGAGCAGGCCGCTCACCTCAATTCCGGCTGATTCCCATCCGGTTCGGCAGTCACTCCGAATCGCAGGTGTCCGTCCATCACAGACACACGAGGAGCTTTCATGCGGAATGTAGCCCGTCTCACAGTCGGTTTCGTCATCGCCGGTGCCGGCGCAGGAGCGATCGCGTTCGCGGGTGCGGCCGACGCCTCCGCGGCACCGTCGCTTTGTCCCGCCCTACCCGGCCAGAGCGCCGTAAAGGCCGACTGCTCAGCAACTTCCGGCCCCACCGGCCTCAGTCTCGCGATCTCCGACAACGGCGGCAAGGCCACATCAGCCGCCGACAACTATTCCGGTCCTGCCGCAATTGCCCTGGGCCCCAACGCAACCGTGAACGCAACCGGCATCAAGCCCGGCCTGTCCATCGGCATCGCCGGCCCGGGGGCCACCGTCACCATCGACGGCAAGAACGGTCCCACCTGCGCCGGCGGCCAGTCGTTCGCCGGCGACTTCCAGACCCTCAAGGGCTGCTATCACCCGTGAGTGGTTCCTGCACCCCTCAAAGGTCAAGTCCGCGAATGTATTCGGCCTGACCGAGGTGCTTGGCATCATCGTCGAGAATGCTCACCAGCCGCACCCCGAGGGTCACCGGCGGGTCCCACCTCTCGTCGATGATCCGATCGAGATCATCGTCACCGAGCGTGCCGAGATACTCCAGGGTCGCCGCGTGGGTGGCGTCGTGATACCCGAGAAGTTGCTCGGGTTCGGCCACCACGCGGCGCGCCTCGTCGGGTGATTGCCCGTATCCCGAGGCCGACGGGGCGAACGGCAGGGCAAAACTGTCGAACCATCCGTCGCGAACCCAGACCTCGTCGGTGCCGGCGACATCGGCGATCTGCGCGTCCTGGACACGCGTCAGATGCCAGATCAGCCAGGCGATCGAGTTGGCGTCCGGACTCACGTGCGCGCCCAGCCGCTCCTCACTGATCCCGTCCAGCACACCGTGCACGCCGTCGCCGATACGTCCGAATCCGTCGATGAGGATGTCTGAGGCTCTCATAGGCTCATTGGTACGCCTTTGACGCGCCGCGCGCAGAAACCTGGCCAACGCCGCGGGTCGCTCGCACCATGTCGTGGTGTCCGCACTCGACCCCGCGCCTCATGTTCCAGCCCCCGCGCCGCCCGCGCGCCAGATCCGTTTCAACGCCTTTGACATGAATTGCGTTGCGCACCAGTCCCCCGGGCTGTGGCGCCATCCCGAGGACCGGTCGTGGGATTACAACACCCTCGATTACTGGGTGCAGTTGGCCACCCTGCTGGAGACCGGGGGCTTCGACGGCCTGTTCATCGCCGATGTCCTCGGCACCTACGACGTGTACGCCGGAACCGACGAGGCCGCCATCCGTCAGGGGGCTCAGATCCCGGTGAATGATCCGTTGCTGCTGGTGTCGGCGATGGCGCACGCCACCGAGCATCTGGGCTTCGGCATCACCACCGGGACGGGCTTCGAGCACCCCTATCCGTTCGCCCGCAGGCTCTCGACGCTCGATCACCTGACCAAGGGCCGCATCGGCTGGAACGTGGTCACCGGCTACCTGCCGTCGGCCGCACGCAACCTCGGTTCCGACGACCAACTCGAACACGACAGTCGCTATGACCACGCCGACGAGTACCTGACGGTGCTCTTCAAGCTGTGGGAGGGTTCCTGGGAGCGCGACGCGGTGCGTCGCGACCGGACCGCCGGGGTCTTCGCCGACCCCGAGAAGGTCCACCACATCGGGCATCGCGGCACACATTTCACGGTGCCCGGCATCCACCTCGCCGAGCCGTCGCCGCAGGGGTCACCGGTGATCTATCAGGCGGGAGCGTCCGCACGCGGACGCCGCTTCGCGGCCGAGAACGCCGAAGCCATCTTCGTCGGCGCACCCACCAAGGCGATCCTGCGTGACATCGTCGCCAAGATCCGCGACGAACTCGTCGCCGCCGGCCGCGGCCCCTACGATGCGCGCATCTACACCCTGCTCACCATCATCACCGATTCCACGTCCGAGGCCGCGCACGCGAAGGCGCAGGAATACCAGGCGTTCGCGAGTGACGAGGGATCGCTGGTGTTCATGTCCGGCTGGATGGGCATCGACCTCGCTTCCTACGACCTCGACGAACCGATCGGCAACGTGCACAGCAACGCGATCCAGTCCGCGGTGGCCGCGTTCGCGCAAGCCCGCGACACCGGCGCGGAATGGCGGGTGCGCGACATCGCCGCCTGGGGCGGGATCGGCGGTATGGGTCCGGTCCTGATCGGCTCCGGCGACGAGGTGGCCGAGGCCCTGCAGAGCTGGGTGGCCGACACCGACGTCGACGGTTTCAACCTGGCCTACGCGGTAACGCCGGGCAGCTTTGCCGACGTCATCACCCACGTGGTGCCCGCACTGGAACGACGCGGCGCCTATGAGCGCGACTACGTGCCGGGAACGTTGCGGCACAAGCTGTTCGGTCGCGGCGACCTGCTGCCGGACAACCACCGCGGCGCGTCGTTCCGGGTGGGCGGACCCGGCTCCACCATCGACGATTCGATTCGGGACGTACTCGTGGCCGATCGCGCCTAGGAGTTCTCCGGGAGCGCGTGCCTGCCTGTGGGCGCGGCGGGAGGATCGGGGTGTGGCGATGCGTTCTCGCCTGCCGGACGCGCCAGAGCTGCGGCGATGAGGGTGGTCAGCGGCACCGACAGGGCGATGGCGATACCGCCGACGAACGACCGGGCGAGTTCCACCGCCACCGCGTCGGTGGTGAGCAACGAACCAAAAGGCTGTTGCGCCACCGAGAACAACAACAAAAGTGGTAACGCACTACCCGCATAGGCGAACACCAGCGTGTAGACCGTGCTGGCGATATGGTCACGACCCACCCGCATCGCGGCACGAAACGTCGCCAATCGTGTCGGTTCGCCCGCCGCAGCCAGTTCGAACGCGGCCGACGCCTGCGTGATGGTGACGTCGTTGAGCACGCCGAGCGTGCCGATGATGAAGCCGGCCAACAACAGTCCGCTGATCGAGATGCTGCCGGAGTAGACCTGCAGATTGGTGGTCTGGTCACCGGAGAGCCCGGTGAGGTGCATGGTCATGATGGCCAGCCAGCTCAACACCCCGGCGAGCACCAGCGAACTCAGCGTCCCCAGCAACGCGCTGCTGGTACGCAGGCTCACCCCGTGTGCGAGGTAGAGGACGACGAACAAGATCAGGGCCGAGGACACCACCGCCACCGCCACCGGTGACTCGCCGTCGAGAATCGCGGGCAGCGTGAACACACCGAGGACGGCGAAGGCGAACACGAGACCGATGATCGAACGCAGGCCTCGCCACGCCGCCACCAGCACCACCGCGCCGACAAACAGCAGACCCCAGATGATCGTCGGGACCACACGCTGGAAGTCGAAGAAGGTGTAGCGAGGCGCGCCGTCGGGGCCGGGTACGGTGCCCATCCGGATCCGGTCACCGGTGCGCAGGTCGGGCTGGCCCGCCTGCGGCCGGTCCAGGGTCGACGGGTCGGGCGCCACCGAGTCCGGCCCGGTACCCGACTGCGCACGATTGGTGGGCACCTCCAGCAGCGTGTACTTGCCCGAGTCGCTGCCCGAGTCGATCCGTACCACGCTCTCGATGCACGGGCCGTTGGCCTGCGGTGACACCCCGAAGTCGGGTGATTCCTGGACCGTGCCGCCGAGCGGGTTGAGGCATTGTCCCCGGGTCTGGTCGGTGACCTGCCCTTTCTGGGTCTGGAGAGGTCCGCCGTCGGCGGCGCGGAACTGGTTCGGGATGGGGTGGCTGCCGCCCGCCGGCCACAGCACCACCATGCCGATCACCACGGCCAGACCCGCCAGCGCGAGGGTGACGATCACGAAGCGCTTCGCCACCGGGGAGAGGTCGACCGGCAGGTGCGACACGGAGTGCGAATGGCCGACGTGACCGCGGGACGGCCGGTTGTCGTTACTCACCCGGTCACCATAGGCGGCATGTCACCGCGCGCACATGTCAGCGCACACACCTCTCAGAGCACACACATCTCAGGGCAGACACCGACCGGCCGGGATCGACGAGAAGTTCCGGCCCAGCCAATCCCCCACCTTGGTGAGCATCGCGGTTCCGTCCTCGAACCTGCCGCTGCGTGGCCGGGCGGCCATCGACACCGCCACCTGCCCGCCCGACGTCGAGATGATCCCCAGCTGCCGCACCAGATATGCCGGCGACGCATCGGTGGCCGGACCCCAACCTCCCTTGACCGCGGTGACGGCCTCCCGATGCCGGGCGATGCGCGCAATCCCCCACTGCTGATTGGGTGCGACGGCGCTCATCAGCCGAATGATGTTGTCGCTCTTCGGCATGCAGGGCAGGTGCGCGCCGAAGACCGCCTGGTCGGCCAGCGCCCACTGGGTGTCGCCGGGGAAAGTTGGTGGGGTGTCGAGTTCGGAGCGCACGTGGGTGCGCACGTCATGCCCCTCCCGCAGTACCTTCGTCACCGCATCGACCGACGACCGACCACCGCCGAGCGACCCCCACAGGGCACTGGCGGCGTCATTGTCGGAGAAGGTGATCGCCTTGTTCTCCTGGGTGGCTATCGACGGGCCATTACGACGCTCGGCGGCCAGCGCGACGGGCACCTTGAGGGTCGACCACGCGCGGCCGGTGCGCAGCGTCCCGAAGAGGAGGGGGCTATCCGTGCCGACGGGAACCAGGGCGACGCCGACCTGACCGGGATTGGTCTTGCGCAGCGACTTCTCGAATGCGGCGTAGCTGGTGGCCAGTTTCTGCGCGGGCGGGACGGGCGGCCGAAGCCAGGTGGCCAGCGGCTCGGGAAGCGGAGGCAGGCGAAACGGCGGCGGCGCGGCCTGCGCCGTGCCCGCGACACCGGCAAGGGCACCGACGATCACCGCACAGACCAGCGCGGCGACGACCGTCGGGGTGAACCGCTTCGTAATCACATGAACCCCTTCAGCAACATGAGTCACAAGACTATGCCGGTGCGGTGGTCACCGGCGAGTGCTGATCCGTCACGGATAGGTCACCATTCGCGATCAACGCGTCGCGCATCCGTGCGCGTCGACGGGCAGCGCCGAGCGCACCCCGTCGACGATCCCGTCGGCGTAGGCCGTCAGAAAAGCAGGCGGCAACGCGGTCGAACCGCCGGCGGTGGCGGTTCCCGCCTCGTTGTAGACCCACGGCACGGCGTCGGAGATGAGCGCGATCACCGGGATGTTGCCAGACCACAGGGGTGCGCGCCCGCCGAAGTCGTTGTCGGTGACCACCACGGGCACCCGCTGTGACACGCTGCGGGAACTGGCGATGGCGGTGGCGTATCGGTGGCTCGCCGCGGCGGTGGCGGCGTTGGTGAACGTCACCCGCTGCGTGGCACCGGTGGCGTCGGGTCCCGCGCGGTACAGGTCCACACGCTGTTCGAACACCGCGTTGACTCCCGGGCTGGTGTGAATGCTGATCCCCAGGCGCGCGCCTGCGGCCGCGGCACGGTCGACCCGCTCCCGATAGGTGACACTCTCGCCGACCGATGTCTTCAGCAGCACCACCCGATATCGGCTGCCCTCCAGTTCACGCCGTACCCGCATCGCGACGGCGAAGACGTCCCCGTCCTCGGCACCGTTGGGATAGTCGCGCATCGACGCCCCGGTGACCGGGTCGAAACCGTCGACGACGACGGGATTGTGTCCGGGGTCGAGCGCCACGGTGATCCTGGCGCACTCGGGGATCGCGGACGAGGCGCTCGGGGCCGCCCGCGACGACGGGGTGGAACTGGTTGGTTCGGACGTGGCCGCGCACCCGGCCGGCACAAGACAACCGGTGAGAAAGAGACAGGCCGCCTGGACAAGAGAGGGCGCGCGCCACGTGCGTCCCGGCCGCCCGACGCGCGTCATGTCAGCAGGAGCCGCGGGGCAGCGTTGCGAGGTTCTTGTCGAGCCAGGTGCCGACGGCGTCGAGTGCCGCGATTCCCGCCGACATCGACCCGCCGACCGCGCTCATCGCCACCGCCGTCTTCGCACCGTCCCGGTAGGTGATCAGACCGATCTGGCGCACAAGGTAACCGCCGTCCACACCGGGACCCCAGCCGCCCTTCACGGCCGTCGACCGCGGCAGTCGCATCGCCTCGACCCCCCACTGCTGGTTGCCCGCCACCTCGCCCATCAGCGAGATCACGTGCGCGGTGGTCGGCATGCACGGAAGGTGCGCGGTGAAGGTCGCGGCGGCGGGCAGCGTCCACACCGTCTGCCCGAAGATCGTGAACCCGGCACGCAGATGCTCGGCCGGGACCCGGGTGCGGGTGTCGCCGCCCTCGCGCAGCACAGCGGTGACCCGCTGCGCCGCCTCGGCGTCGGACCCGAGTGAGGACCACAGCTGCTCCGCGGAGGCGTTGTCGGAGTTGACGATTGCGTTGGTCTCCGCGGCCGACGGCCCGTTCGCGCGCTCGGCTGCGACGGCCAGGGGCACCTTGATCGTCGACCATGCCACCCGCGGGGTGCGGTCGCCGAGCACGATCGGTGCGGCCGCATTCCGTCCGACAGGAGCGATGGCGATCCCAACGGTCAGACCGGTGCCGGCGGCAACAGCCGCGAATCCCGGCGCGAGGGCGGCACCCGCTCCGGACGGGGGCGCCGACACCGGCGAGGACGGCGAGGCGGGGCTCGGAGAAGTCCCGGTCACGGTGACCGTCACCGGTGACACCGCCGCCGAATCCGAACCACCGGTGGCGCAACCCGCGGTCATCAGCAGCATCGCTGCGACACCCGCAGCGAACATCACGCGCCTCGACACGTCGTCGACCCCGTTTCAGTAGATGTACACGACGGCGTTGTCGCCGCCGCGGCAGGTGACGATGCCACCCTCGGGAGCGCACGACATGGAGTAACTCAGACCGGTCACCGGACTGAAGGCGTTGATCGTGCGCGCCTCGCCCTTGGTGCCGGTGCGCAGGTACTCGTCGCGCACCGCCTGCGCGAACGGGCAACTCGTGACCGCGGTTCCGGTGGCGACGGTCGCGTCGCACGGACTGGCTCCCGGCGGGGGTGTGGGGGCGGGCCGGGCGCTGGACGGTTCGGGCTGCACGTACTGCGTCACCACCCGCGGCGAGGAAGGCGCCGCGGACTTGCCATCCGAGCCGCTGCCCGACAGCAGCCAGTACGCCCCCAGGATCACCAGCCCCACCAGTGCGACAGCGATCACCCCGATCAGCGGCACGGTCAGCGATCGGTCGCGGCGCGGCGCATACCCCGACTGGTACGCGGGAGGGTAGACGACGGGCCCCGGACGCGGTTGATCGAACGGCTGTTGTGCATAGTTCTGCGGTTGTGAATAGTTCTGGGGTCCCGAATAGTTCTGGGGTCCCGAATAGTTCTGGGGTCCCGAATAGTTCTGGGGCCCCGAGTAATTCTGGGGCCCCGAGTAATTCAGCGTTCCCGGAGTCATCGGGCCGGGGGGCATCGGGCTGGGGGGTATCGGGGTGGGCGGTACCGGGGTGGGGCGAATCTGCGTGGCGCGGGCCGCCTCGTCGTCGGGCAGGGCGCCGATCACCGTCGGCGGCGCGGTCACGACGTGGGTCGTGTCGTCACCGTTTTCGGCGAACACTTCTTCCTCGCCGGCCGCACCCGGGGCGAGCGAGCGCACGCCGCGCGGCCGCGGCCAACTCGCTGGCGGTGCGGTATCGCCGCGACGGGTCGGCATCGAGTCCGCGTCGGATCACCGCATCCAAAGACGCCGGGACGTCGGAGTTCACCGTGCTGGGACGCGGGGCGGGTGCCATCACCGCGGCCTTGATGGCCGAACTCACGGTGTCCGACGGATGCGGCACACTGCCGGTGAGGCATTCGTAGAGGACACAGGTGAGCGCATAGATGTCGCTGGCCGCACTCACCGGCACCGCGTCGAACAATTCGGGCGCCATGTACGCGATGGACCCGATGGCGGTACCGGCCTGGGTGAGGTGGGTGTCTTCCGCGTCGTGGGCGATGCCGAAGTCGACGAGATAGGCGAAGTCGTTCCGCGCCACCAGAATGTTCTCCGGTTTGATGTCGCGGTGAACGAGGCCGTCGGCGTGCGCGGCGTCGAGCGCCGACGCGACCTGCTCGATGATCCCCACCGCGCGTTCGGGCGAGAGCTCATCCTCGGCACGCAACACCGCCCGCAGATCCACTCCGGACACGAGCCGCATGTCGATGTAGAGCACCCCGTCGATCTCGCCCCAGTCGTGGATCGGGATCACATGTGGCTCGCCGAGACGCGCGGCCGCATGCGACTCCCGGCGGAAACGCTCCTGGTAGACCGCGTCGTCGGCCAGGCCGGGATTGAGCAGCTTGAGCGCCACCTCGCGATCCTTGACGGTGTCGTACGCGCGGTACACCTCGCCCATCCCCCCGCGTCCCAACAACTCGTCGAGACGGTAGGGACCGAACTGGCTGTTCACCCGGCTACCCGACATGGACCGAGCATATCGGCGCCCTCCGACGCCGCGGCCACCCCGAGGGGATATGACCGGCTGCCCCAGGGATTTGCGCCACCGGAGTTCGTTCGATCAGATGACCCCGTGCACCGGTGGCTTCTCGCCGCGCAACACCCATCGGCCGATGTGCTGGTACTTCCAGCGGACCGGGTCGTGCAGCGTATGGGTGCGGGCATTGCGCCAGAACCTGTCGAGCACCAGATCGGCGCCGGCGCTGCGGGTACCGGAGACCTCGAACAACGCGGCACTCACCGACGTGGCCGCCGTGTCGGCCACCGCCTTGGCCACGGCCACCGCGATCGACGCCTCGGCCACCGCATCGGCCGCCCCGCCGGTGGTGTCGTCCGGCGTCCCGTTCCCGGCGTCGCCGTCCACCGCCGCGACGGCACGGTCGACGGCTCGCCCCGCGGCTTCCAAGGTGGCCTCGGCCGTCGCCACCTGCACCCCTAGTTCGCCGAAACGCTGCACGGTCAACGGGTCCTGATCGGCGCGAGCGACACCGGCCTCGAACCACGGGCGCGACCGGGTCCGCACGAACTCCGCCGCCGCCTCCAACGCGCCGCGAGCGATCCCGGCGTCGATCGCCACGTGCAGAAGCTGCGCGTAGGCGCCGTAGCCGGTGGGTCGCGCCACCGCGGGCGCGCGGGACACCAGGTCGGTGGCCTCGACAACTACCTGGGTGAACCGCACGGTTCCCGATCCGGTGGTCCGCTGGCCGAGGCCATTCCAGTCGTCGATGATGCGGATCCCGTCGCCGTCGGCCGGCACGAACGCCACGTACTCGCCCGACACCAACCCGGACGCGGGGGCGTCGAGACGGGCCAGCACGGCCAGGGTGTGCGCGAACAGCGATCCGGTCGCGTAGAACTTCTCGCCGTCGAGCACGAACCGCCCACCGGCAGGGGTGAGCGTGGTGGCGATGTCACGAACGGTCGCTCCGCCACGCTCGGACTGCGCATTGGCAATCCGGCCGCCTCGCATCACCCCCGCGAACATGCGGGCGGCGAGATCATCGGACGCGGCCAGCCGCAGCAGATTGAGGTAGACGAAGTGGCTGTGCGGGATCTGCGCGATGTTCGGATCGGCCGTCGCCAGAAGGCGGGTCACCTCGGCCACCGCGCTCGGCGGTAGGTCGGCGCCGCCGTGATGCCTGGGCACCGAGATCGCGAGCAATCCGCTCGCCGACAACGCATCGAGCTGAGGGTAGGGCAGCAGGCGATCACGGTCGCGCTCGGCGGCGTCCTCGGCGAACCGGCCCGCGAGCTCACGCGCCGCGGCGACGGCGTGCTGAACGGAGAGGACCGGAACGAGCGGCGCGTCGAGTTTCTCCGTGTCCTCACGTGTCACGGTCACAGTTATACCCGGACCGGCCGATCCGCTGCTGCGATCTCGGCGGCCTCGATCTCACGCACGAGCGGGAGCACGCGACTGCCGAAGTACTCGATCTCCTCCTGGAAGTGCAGGAAGCCACCGAGGATGAGGTCCACCCCGAGACGCTTGTAGGCGACGATGCGCTCGGCCACCTGCTCGGGTGTTCCGATGAGTTGGGTGCGGAAACCGTCGTTGTACTGCACCAGATCCTCGAAGCTGGAGTCGGCCCACATGCCACGCTTGTCGCCGGTCGCGTTGCCCGCCTGCTGCACGGCGTCCCGAAAACCCTCCACCGCAGGACGATTGGCCTTCTCGACGATCTCCCGGAGGGTGTCGCGGGCCTCGGCCTCGGTGTCGCGGACGATGAAGAAGCCGTTGAGGCCGAAGCGCACCTCACGGTCGTGCGCCCGCGCCACCGCGCGCAGATCGTCGAGTTGTTCGGTGACCCCGTCGAAATCCTTGCCGTTGGAGAAGTACCAGTCGGCATACCGGCCGCCGTTGGAGCGCGCCGCGGTGGAGTTACCTCCTTGGAAGAGTTCGGGATTGGGGCGTGCCGGGGTGTTCAGGGGCTTGGGCTTGAGGGTGAAATCGTGGATGCGATAGAAGTCGCCACGGAAATCCACGTCGTCCTCGGTCCAGATCTTGCGGATCACCTCGAGGAATTCGGCGCTGCGACGGTAGCGTTCGTCATGTTCGAGCCAGGGTTCACCGAGGTGGGTGAATTCGTCCTTGAACCAGCCGCTCACGACGTTGATCGCGAAGCGACCGTTGGACAGATGGTCGGCGGTGGCACCGAGTTTGGCCAGCACCGCGGGATGCCAGAGCCCGGGATGAACGGCGGCGATCACCTTGAGCCGTTCGGTGGCCAGCAGCAGAGCCAAGCTGAAACTCGTTGACTCGTGCTGGTATTCGGCACCATAGCTGGCTTCGTAGCGAACCTGCGAGAGCGCATAGGAGAACCCGTTGCTCTCCGCCGTGCGGGCCAGCTTCACGTTGTAGTCGTAATCCCAGCTCGTGCGCTGCTCGATCGTGCTCGTGACGAGGCCACCGGAGACGTTGGGTACCCAGTAGGCGAAGTCGATCTGGTCGGCGATTTTCTCGGTGGACACGGAACTCCTGACGATCGGACGTGCGTGATGGCCGGACCCGGGTTGACACCCGCGCAGCGGCGTCCGCCAGTCTCACCCGACCCGCGCATCGCAGACACCGTTGGAATCGCGCTGAATTCAACCGCCGCGGATGTGGGCACGCTCAACCCGGATGTGGGCACGCTCGACGCGGATGTGGGCACGCTCGACGGGCGGGTGTGGGCACGCTCGACGGGCGGGTGTGGGCACGCTCGACGTCCGCCGGCCCACTTCAGTCGTCGATGGACGAGCGCCAGCGCTCCATGCCGAGAAAGACCATCACCAGTTGGCGTTCGGTGCGTCCCACGATCTCCGATTCGGCACCGCGACCGCGATGTTCGCCGTCGAGCAGATCCGCGACCGCGGTGAGCATGATCGTCACGATCAGTTCGGCCGCGAGTTCGAGGTCGTCCGCACTCCAGGCGGCCAGGTCGGGCAGCCGGGAGAGGTCGATGGCGAGTTCCTTGGAGAACAGTCGCAACTCCGTATCGATGGCACGCCGGATCTCGGCCACGCCACCGTGCTGCTCGCGAACCAGAAACCGAAATGCCGGTTCGTTCTCGTGCACGTGCCGCAGCAGGATCGCCAGCGAACTCTGCGCGGTCGGGAGCGCTTGGCGGGCCGCCAGATCCCGGCGTCCCTCGCGCAGGGTGCGCCGCAGCACGCGCATGGAGTCCTCGACCAATGTGACGCCGAGGTCTTCCATCGACGCGAAATGCCGATAGAAGGCGGTGGGCACGATCCCGGCGCCGCGGGCCACCTCCCGCAGGCTGATGCTGGCGAAACTGCGGTCGGAAACCAGATCGAGCGTGGTGTCCAGCAGCGCCTGGCGGGTCCGGTTCTTGCGGTCGGCCCGGCTTTCCCCGTCGAGGTGGACCCTGCCCGGACGCGCGACATGCGACGAACTGGGTCGACGGGCTCGGGTCACCCGTCGATTCTACGGCCAGGCAGCCGTCGGGCAGGGGTGCACCCTGCCCGGATTGTGAGCGCCGTCACGAAACCGGTACTTGACGGGGTGACCGGAACGTGTGGCACACTTCTTGGTGTACATACGTACACCGAAAGTGACCCCGAACGGAGCCAGCCCATGGCGATCCGCCTTCCCGATCTCGTCGGTTCGATAGTGGAATCTGGGTTGTCACCCCATCCCGTCGACCGTTATCTCGAACTTCTCGATCCGATGTTGACGTGGCGCGAGCTGCGCGCCCGCGTGGTCTCGATCGACCACCCCACCTACCGCACCGTCCGTCTGACCCTTCGGCCCACCCGTCAGTGGCACGGCCATCTCGCGGGACAGTACATCCAGCTCAAGGTCGTCATCGACGGAGTGAAACACGTCCGCTGCTTCTCCCCGGCCAACGCCGCCGGGCCGTCGGGCGACGTGGAACTGACCATCACCGCACACGACGACGGATTCGTCTCCCGCCACCTGCGCGACCACGCCCGGGTGGGTGACGTGTACGGGTTGTCGGCGCCCGCGGGCGACTTCGTGTTGCCGTCGGATCTGCGGTCCTCGACCGTACTCGTCAGCGGCGGCAGCGGCATCACCCCGATCATGTCGATGCTGCGCACACTTGTATCGGAATTGCACACGAATCCGATCACGGTGGTGCACTACGCCCGCGGCGAGGACGACGTCGCCTACCGCACCGAACTGGCCGCACTGGCACGGGTGCACGACAACATCGACCTGCGCCTGCATTACACCCGCGATGCCGGAGACGATGCCGATGCCACGCACGGCCACTTCACGCCCGGTCATCTCGACGACATCGCCGGGATCGACTCCGCCGACATCTTCGTCTGCGGACCCCGCGACCTGATGGACGCGGTGACCGATCACGTCACCGCCGAACATCCCGGTGCACGCCTGCACACCGAATCGTTCCGCCCGGCCGCCCCGGCAGCCGTCGATCCGAACGAGCCGGTGTCGGGCGCCCTGACCTTCACCCGATCGGGCAGTTCCACGGCCAACGACGGCCGGACCATCCTCGAACAGGCCGAGGCCGCGGGGCTGCGTCCCGCGTCCGGCTGCCGGATGGGGATCTGCTTCTCCTGCACCGCCATCAAGAAATCCGGCTGCACCCGCAACGTGCTGACCGGCGACACCGACACCGAAGCCGACACGCAGATCCAGCTCTGTATCAACGCCCCTGTCGGCGACGTGGAAATCGAGGTATAGCCATGACTGTTTCCGAACTGCCTGTTTCCGAACTGACCGTTTCCGAACCGACCGGTTCCGAACTTCTCCCCGACGCTCCCCGCGACGACGCCCCCCGTCCCGACACCTCCCGAGCCGAGACCGCTGTGGCCCCACCTGCGCTGCGCGCCGCACCGCCGCACAACGTCGTCAATCTGAGCTACGAACAGGTCGAGGCGCTCGGCCGCGAACTCGATGAACTCCGGGCGCGGGTGGCCGCCGACCTGGGCGCCAAGGATCGCGAATACCTCTACTCGATCATCCGCGCACAGCGCGGCTTCGAGGTGGCCGGCCGCGCACTGTTGTTCGTCGGATGGTTCCCGCCCGCGTGGCTCGCCGGTGTCGGCGCCCTGGGCGTGTCGAAGATCCTCGACAACATGGAGATCGGCCACAACGTGATGCACGGCCAGTACGACTGGATGCGCGAGGACACCTACAACTCCCGCGAATTCGAGTGGGACACCGTGTGTCCGGCCGACCAGTGGCGACACAGCCACAACTACATGCACCACACCTTCACCAACATCATCGGCGAGGACCGCGACATCGGTTACGGCATTCTGCGCATGGCCCGCGACCAGCAGTGGAATCCCTACTACCTGGGCAATCTCGTGTACGCCACCGGACTGATGCTGTTGTTCGAGTGGGGCGTGATGCTGCATGACCTCGAGACCGAGAACATCATCGCCGGCAAGCGCAAGTGGACCGACGTCAAGGGCCTGGTGAAGGGGATGTGGCGCAAGGCCAGCCGCCAGGTGCTCAAGGACTACGTGGTGTTTCCTGCGTTGTCGGGACCCTTCTTCCTGCCGACGCTGCTGGGCAACGTGACCGCCAACCTGGTGCGTAACGTGTGGACGTACTCGATCATCTTCTGCGGCCACTTCCCCACCGGTGCACAGACTTTCGCGGCCGAGGACTGCCAGGACGAGACGCGCGGACAGTGGTACCTGCGGCAGATGCTCGGTTCGGCCAACATCACCGGCAGTCCCCTGTTCCACATCATGAGCGGCAACCTGTCGCATCAGATCGAACACCACCTGTTCCCCGACATCCCGGCGAGCCGCTACCCGCAGATGGCGGCCGAGGTGCGCGAGATCTGCGAACGCTACGGGTTGCCGTACAACACCGGTCCGCTGCACGCACAACTGCTGTCCACCTGGACGAAGATCGCGAAGCTCTCGCTGCCGAACTCCATGACCACCGACGACAATGATCTTGTCGTCAACATCGAACGGCGCAAACCTGCCGGAGTAGGCTGAAGCCATGGTCGACCGCATGGAACGCAACAAGGACCTCGTGCAGGAACTCGTCGAGTCCACCGCGACTCATGTCGGTCGGATCACCACGATCATCACCACCGCGGTGGCCGACATCGCACGCGAGATCGGCGACGCGATCACCGATGGTTTCGAGATGCGCGATGCCGCACGCAAGGCCAAAGCCGACGAGGCGCAACTGTCGGTGATCGACGCCGAACTCGAGGAGACCGACGCGGAGATCCTGGTGGAGGAACCGGCCCCCGAGGTACTCAACCTCGAGGGCGCCTTCGAGGCACCAGTGGTTCCCGACGACCTCGACGACGCGCCGCCCGCGGAGATCCTCAGCGGCGACGAGGCCGAATCCGCCACCCTCGCCGGAATGATGGAATCCCCGGACGTCCCCGATCCCGACGACTACTGACCCCCCACCGCATTCCCGAGCGCCGGGTTTCGCTCAGCGTGGGCACAACGTTTGGCCGAACGGAGCACGCCGCGTAGTTTCGTGCTGTTGTGAGCCACCGTGGTGGCTCGATCCCCCAGCAGGTATCTACAGGAGGCAGACGTGGCGACGCCGTCGCTGTTCACGTTTCCCAACCCCGTCAATGAGTACGCGGCACGCTCCACCGCCGGTCTTGTGGTGGCGCTGGCGGTCGTGACGATCATCGTCAACCACTG
Source organism: Gordonia sp. NPDC003429 (assembly GCF_053588575.1). NCBI lineage: Bacteria > Bacillati > Actinomycetota > Actinomycetes > Mycobacteriales > Gordoniaceae > Gordonia > Gordonia sp. NPDC003429. Next base: position 408,711 of record NZ_JBSFQF010000001.1, on the reverse strand, counting down.
GGCGTTGTACGCGCTTCTCGCCGTCGGCTTCGGGCTCCGGGTGATGGCCGGCCCCCGGTTCTCTCCGTTCGGTCAGCTCTCGGTGCGGGTCATCGCCCCGAAGATCGTGCGCAAGAGCAAGCTGGTGCCCGGCCCGCCGAAGCGCTTCGCCCAGACCATCGGCCTGGTGGTCTCCACCACCGCGCTGGTGCTGAGTCTGCTGGGATTCGGCCTGGCCGCCCAGATCGTGGTCGGGGTGCTCATCGTGGCCGCAACCCTGGAATCGGTGTTCGGTTTCTGCCTGGGCTGCGTCATCTTCGGTTTCCTGCAGCGACACAACGTGATCCCCGAGGACGTGTGCGAGGCCTGCAACAACATCTCGCTGCGGCAGCCGGCCTGACACCCTCCCCTGTGTCGGGGGATTGCGGGTCAGTCCAGCAGGCCCAGCGCGATGCCGTCGAGAATGTCGTGCTCGCTCACCACGAGTTCGGTGATGCCCGCGCGGTCGGACAGCACCCGCGCGAGTTCGGTGGCGATGAGCGCGCCGCCACCGATCACGTCGACGCGACCCGGATGCATCGGCCCGAGTGCGGCGCGCTGTGCGCGTGGCATCGCCACCAGCCGTCGGCACACGTCGTCGAGATCGTCGAAGCCGATGCGGGACAGGTGAATCGCGTCGGAGTCGTACTCGTCCATGCCCGCGGCGACGGCAGCGAGCGTGGTCATCGTGCCCGCCACGCCCACCCAGGTGCGGGCCTGTTCCACCGGGACAGCGCTGAACGCGCCGGCCAACCGCTCGCGGATGAATGCCTGCGCGGCGGCGATCTCGTCGCTGGTGGGCGGATCGGAGTGCAGGCAGCGCTCGGTGGTTCGCACGCATCCCACGTCGGCCGAAAGCGCAGCGGTCACACGGTCGGCCGCGCCCTCGCCTGATCCGCCGAGCACCACCTCGGTGGAGCCGCCGCCGAGGTCGGTCACGACGAACGGCCCGGCCGACGGTTCGAGTTCGCCGACGGCTCCCCGGAACGAGAGCCTGGCCTCCTCGTCACCGCTGATCACCTCGGCCGACCCGCCGGGCACCGCACAGCCGAGCAACTCGGCGGCCATCGCGAAGAAGGCGTCACGATTGGTGGCGTCACGGGTGGCCGAGGTGGCCACCATCCGCACCCGCTCCACCTGCAGCGAGCGCATCACCTCGACGTAGTCGGCGAGCGCGATCCGGGTGCGGTCGATCGCCTCGTCGGCGAAGCGCCCGGTGGCGTCGACGCCCTGGCCAAGCCGCACGATCCGCATCTCGCGGTGCAGGTCGACGAGGGTTCCGGGTGGTTCGGCCGAGGCGACGAGCAGGCGGATGGAGTTGGTGCCGCAGTCCACGGCGGCCACCGTCGTCATCGGTCGTCCCCACCGAGATGCGGCCAGTCGGCCGGGATCGCGGTGCCGCGCAGCGGGCCCTCGGCGGCCAGCGCCACCGCCTCGTCGCCGAGCGGGTTGACCCCCGGCCCCTTGGCCAGCGAGTGGGCGATGAGCACATGCAGGCATTTGACCCGGTCGGGCATACCGCCTCCGGTGAAGTCGGTGCCCAGCGATCCGAGCGCGTTCCGCTCGGCCAGGTAGGACTCGTGGGCCCGCCGGTAACCGTCGGCCAGGTGCTCGTCGACACCGAGCCGGGCGGTCATCTCCTTCATCACGCCGGCAGATTCCAGCCGGGAGGCCTCGGCGGTGAGCCGCGGATCGGTCAGATAGTAGAGAGTGGGAAATGGAGTGCCGTCGGGCAGTCGGGGCATGGTCTTGACCACGGCGGGAACACCGTCGGGGGTGCGGTAACTCACTTCGACGACCCCGCGCGGTGTGCGGCCGAGCTGCGCGGTGACGGTCGCCAGATCCGCATCGGAGATGCCGGCACCGCTGCTGTCGGGGAGGGCGTCGTCGCTCGGTTCGGAGATGCTCACGCTCCCTTGGTACCAGGTGGTGCGAGCGGCTGCGGTCGCACGTTCGCCGGTCTTACGTGGTGCCCACCGGATTACTTGGTACCCACCGGCGTCGACAGCGTTTCCCAGAGATTGCCGTACCACGGATTGCTCGCGTGTTCGGCGGCGCGCTTGGCGGCCTCCTTGCGCTCCTCGTCGCCCGGGTAGAGCATCACCAGCGGCGTCTCACCCGGCTTGACGAACTGCAGCCGTTCGCGGGCCTTCGCCTCGATGTAGGCGGGATCGTTCTGTTCGTTGACCTTCTGCTGGTAATCGGCGACCTGCTGACGCAGCTGCTGATTCGATGCGGCGATCTGGGTGAACTCGGCGTGCTGGGCGAAATACGTGCGCAGCGGCATCGCGAGCGTCAGTGCCACCACGCTGAGCACCAACGCGAGGACCACGGCACGCCTGGTGTCGATCGCACGGACCCTGGTCGCCACCGGCCGGCGCCGGCCGGTGCGTGTGCGTCGCTCGCGCAAGGTGCGCCGCGATGCCGATGCCGAACGGCCGGTGCCCGACCCCTCGGCGTCGTCGGCGTCGGGATCGGCAAGAGACCCGGAATCGGAGTCGAGATCGGCTGCGGGATCGGTGTCGGGGTCGACGTCGTAGATCTCCTGCTCACCGGTCTCCACAACCGAGACCGGTGAGCGAGATTGCCCGGCACGCTCGCGTCGCGGGACCCGCCGCGCCTGCTCGGACGAGCGTGGATCGCGCGCCGAGCTCCGCCGCCGACCATCGCCCGCGCGAGAACGACGAGAGCCCTGTGCCATGGGCTCTAGCTAATCACGAACCAAACGAGAATCGCGGGAAGGCGAGGTCTCCCGCATAGCGTGCCGCGTCGCCGAGGCCCTCTTCGATCCGCAGCAGCTGGTTGTACTTGGCCACCCGCTCGCTGCGGGCCGGTGCGCCGGTCTTGATCTGACCGCAGGCACATGCCACCGCGAGGTCGGCGATGGTGGTGTCCTCGGTCTCACCCGACCGGTGGCTCATCATCGTCTTGTAGCTGTTGTTGTGCGCCAGGGCCACCGCGTCGAGGGTCTCGGTGAGCGTGCCGATCTGGTTCACCTTCACCAGCAGAGCGTTCGCGATGCCCTTGGAGATGCCCTCTTCGAGGCGTTCGGGGTTGGTCACGAACAGGTCGTCGCCGACGAGTTGCACCTTGTCGCCGATGGCCTCGGTGAGCTTGGCCCATCCGTCCCAGTCGTCCTCGGCGAGGCCGTCCTCGATCGAGACGATCGGGAAGTCGGCGATCAGCTTCTCGTAGAACGGGATCATCTCGTCGCTGCTGAGCTTCTTGCCCTCCAGCGTGTACACGCCGTCGCTGTAGAACTCGGTGGCCGCGGCGTCGAGCGCGATCACCACGTCCTTGCCGAAGTCGTAGCCCGCCTTGGCCACGGCCTCGCCGACCGCCGCGATGGCCGCATCGGTGTTGGGCAGGTCCGGCGCGAAGCCGCCCTCGTCACCGAGCGCGGTGTTCATGCCCTGCTTGGCGAGCACCGACTTCAGCGCGTGATACACCTCGGCGCCGCAGCGCAGGGCCTCCTTGAAGGTGGGTGCGCCGATCGGCGAGATCATGAACTCCTGGAAATCGATGCCGTTGTCGGCGTGCTCACCACCGTTGATGATGTTCAGGCAGGGCACCGGAAGGATGTGCGCGTTGGGTCCGCCGATGTAGCGGAACAGCGGCAGACCGGCCGATTCGGCGGCGCCCTTGGCCACCGCGAGGGACACACCGAGGATGGCGTTGGCGCCGATCCGGCTCTTGTCCGGCGTGCCGTCGCAGTCGATGAGGGCCTGATCGACGAGGCGCTGCTCCTCGGCCTCGATACCGATCACCGCAGGCGCGAGCTCGCTGAGCACACCCTCGACAGCCTTGGTGACGCCTTTGCCGCCGTAGCGTTCGCCGCCGTCGCGCAACTCCACGGCCTCGTGTTCGCCGGTCGACGCGCCGGACGGCACGGCTGCCCGCGTGAACGTGCCGTCATCCAGCACGACCTCGACCTCGACGGTCGGATTACCACGCGAGTCGAGAATCTCGCGTGCCCCAACCTGTTCGATGATTGCCACGGTTTCGCCCCTATCGGTCGACGTGTCGGCGGCACCTCGCCGCCGGGTACGGAAGAAAGCCTAGTCGGTGCGGGCGACGCACACCCGCCAAGTGCGTCCCCCATTCCGGCACATCGCCGCCCAACGGCCATCGCGGGTGAACGGGGTGCGTCGGGGAGGTCAATAGCGGACGTTGATCGAATACGCGTTGGCGTGATCGCGGACGTCGATCACGTAGGCCATCGAGTTGTTGTAGACGCGCACCGCCTTCTCCCATCCGCGCGGGGTGGTCATGTCGCCACCGGACGAGACACACAGATACCGTGCCGCCGACAACGCGGCGTCGTCGATGTTGTCCGGGTCGGCACGGCCGTCGCCGTTCGCATCCACGCCGTACCGCCGCCAGGTCTCCGGGATGAACTGGAACGGACCCATCGCACGGTCGTGGATGGCATCCCCGTCGAGGGCACCGTGGTCGGTGTCGGGGATCTCCAGGTTGCCGCGGGTGCCGTCGAGGGGCACGCCGCGGATCGGCGGCGACGTGTCGCCGTTGGGTGCGATCGTGGTGCCCCGGTGGGTGCCGTGTTTGCTCTCCACCGCCGCTATCCCGGCGAGCGTGGTCCAGGCGATCCCGCATTCGGGATGCTGTTGCCGCTGGATCTCGGCGGCATTGCCGTAGGCCTCCATCGCGATGAACGGAATGCCCGTCGACTCCGCGATGGGGCGTGCCCAGGCGTCGAAGAGGTCGGCGGTGCGCCCGGGCGCATTGATGTCGACGTAGGGCGTGGGCGCGCCGGCGCCGGGCGGGATGCCATCGGGAATGTCGGGGCGCTTGAGGGTGGGCAGATTCAGGCATGCCGAGCTGCTCACTGCGATGCAGGTGAGAGCGAAGAGTGAGGCCAGAGCCCGTCGAGCGTGAGTCATCGCCCACCATGGTGCCATTGGTCCCTTGGTGGTTTGGGATAGGGCAGCGTAGCCTTAATTCGTTTTCCGCCGAAATTAGGCGAGGCTGCGCAACCCATAGACCGGAGTCGAATGTTCGCCACCCTCATCATCGGCCTGCGGGAGGGGCTCGAGGCCGCACTGATCGTCGGGATCATCGCTGCCTTCCTCAAACGGCAGGGTCGCGCCGATGCGCTGCGGTGGATGTGGGTCGGCGTGGTGGTGGCGGTCACGATCTGTGTCGCGGTGGCGATCGGACTCGAACTGCTCTCGCGCGATCTTCCGCAACGCCAGCAGGAGGCGCTCGAAACCGTCATCGGCGTGATCGCCGTCGCGATGGTCACCTACATGATCGTCTGGATGCGTCAGCATGCCCGCGACCTCAAAGGCGATCTGGAGGCCGCCGCGTCGGACGCCATGAACGAGGGTTCGGCCATCGCCTTCGTGATGATGGCGTTCCTCGCGGTGCTCCGTGAGGGTCTGGAGACCTCGGTGTTCCTGGTGGCGGCGTTCAACGCCAGCCACAACGCGATCCCGTCGGCCGCCGGCGCGATCATCGGTATCGGTATCGCGGTGGCGCTCGGTTACGGGATCTATCGCGGTGGAGTGCACCTCAACCTGGCCCGCTTCTTCAAGGTCACCGGACTGCTGCTGGCGCTGGTGGCCGCCGGCCTGGTGATGACCGCGTTCCGCACCGCGCACGAGGCCGGGTGGGTCAACTTCGGACAACAGCAGGTGGTCGACCTCACCTGGCTGGTGCAACCCGGCTCCATCCAGTCCTCGCTGCTCACCGGAGTGCTGGGCATCCAGCCCAAGCCGGTGCTCATCGAGGTGCTCGGCTGGGCGATCTACCTGATCGTGGTCGGCGCGGTGGTCCTGTGGCCCGCGGGCAAGCCGTTCCCGCGGCGTGCGGTGGGTCTCGGCGCGGCCGCCACCTCGGCCGTTCTCGCGCTGAGCGCCGTCATCGTTTTCGCCACCGCCCCCGGCCAGGCGCAGGCACCGTCGAACACGGTGACCGCTGTTCCGGTCGGCACCGCCACCACCTCGGGCCTGCTCGCCGGCCGAACCCTCACCTCTCCGTCGCCGGTGGCGGTCACGCTGGAGTCCGCCGCGGGTGACACGGCGCAGGGCACGCTGACCAGCGGTACGGTGCGCACCGGGTTGCCCGCGCTGCAGAGCACCGGCACCGACAGCGTCGGCGGACTGAGCACCACCGGTTACGAGCAACTCGTCAGCCCCGACATCGATATCGCCGCCCTCGTGCCCGACGCACCCGTGCGCGTCTCCCCCGCCCAGATCGTCGCGGCCAACGACGGCAGGATGCCGGTCGGCCTCAATCCGCAGACCTTCGGGTCCTCGGCGCCGGTCATCTACTCGGTCACCGCAACAGTCGGTGTGGACGCCGAGCGCACCTTCGGTGCCCCCGTGGCCGCGCGCGTGCACTACGTGGTGACCGCGACGGTGACACCCGAGCGCGGCTCGGCGGTGGTACTGGGCAAGGTGGCCCAGTTCGACGCCGAGCAGGCCGCCGACGCCGACACCGTCGCCGCCATCGGGCGGGCCTCCGACCAGCGCACGGCTCATCACACGCGCGGCGTCGTCGCACCGGTGGCGTTGCTCGTCGCCGCCGTGGTGCTGGGTGTGATCGCAGCACTCGCGCTCGGCGTCGGCCGGCGGCGCACCCCGCCACCCAGAGTTTCACCATCAGCGACGTCGGATGACGCCGCTCGCACAAAGGAGAGAACCCAATGAGGGCTGGACCACTCGTCGCGGCCGGCGTCGCCACGCTGACCATCGCCGGACTCGCCGGTTGTTCGAATGGCTCAGACGATTCGTCATCCTCCAGTGAAGCGAAAACCGTCAAGGTCGAGATGACCAACGACGGGTGCAAGGTCACCCCCGACAAGGTGGCCGCCGGACCCATCACCTTCGAGATCAGCAACACCAACGCCGCCGCCGTCAGCGAGGTGGAACTCCTCCAGGACGGTAAGATCCTCGCCGAACGCGAGAACATCGCGCCGGGCATGGCCGCCACCTCGTTCTCGCACAAACTCGATGGCGGCACCTATCAGCTGTACTGCCCGGGCGCGACCAACGAGAAGACCACCTTCACCGTCACCGGCAAGGCGGCGCAGGCGTCGGGCACCGTCGCCGACCAACTCAAGGCGGCCGCCAACGAGTACAAGCAGTACGTCATCACCCAGGTCAACAGCCTCAACGACGCGACGAATCAGCTCGTCACCGCGGTCAAGGCGGGCGATGTCGCCGCCGCCAAGGAGGCGTACGTGCGGGCCCGCCCCTACTACGAACGGATCGAACCGATCGCCGGCGCGTTCTGCGCCAACGGTGCCGCGGACTGCTCGAACAACAACGCGGTCAACCTCGACGTCGCGATCGATGCCCGACCCGACGCGCTGGGCCCCGGCGACACCTGGGAGGGCTTCCACGTCATCGAGAAGCAACTGTGGGTCGACAACAACCTCGACGGCATGGTGCCGGTGGCAGAAACGCTGCAGCGCAACGTCTCCGACCTCAAGAGACTGGTCAACGAACCGAGCTTCGAGGTGAAACCCGCCGACATCATCAACGGTGCCGGCGATCTGCTCGACGAGGTGTCCACCTCCAAACTCACCGGCGAGGAAGAGGCGTACTCGCACATCGACTTCGTCGACATGCAGGCCAACATCGAGGGCAGCCAGCAGGCGTTCGAGATCGTCAAGCCCGCCCTCACCCAGATCGATCCGCAACTGGCCACGACGATCCAGCAGGCCTTCGACAAGGTGAACTCGCTGGTCGATTCGTTCCGGGACCCCAACGCGCCCGGCGGATTCAAGCCGTTCGACCAGGTGTCCGAGCAGCAGCGCCGCGAGATGGCCGCAGCCATCATCGCCGTCAAGGACCCGCTGGCCCAGGCCGGCGGAAAGATCGCCGCGGCAAGCTGATCCGCGCACGGCAACAACGAGATCGAGAGAGTCACCCAGCCCGATGAGCACCACCGACACGCCGGACACCGCACCCGACCAGCCGCCCAAGCGGGGAGTCAACCGCAGAAGATTCCTCACCGGGGCGGGGATCGCGGGCGCGGGGCTGGCGGTCGGTGGTGCCGCCGGCGCCGGGATCACCGCGGCAGTCACGGCCGACAATTCCGACGGCGGCGACGAGGCGGTGCCGTTCTACGGTGAACACCAGGCGGGAATCATCACCCGGCAACAGAATTCGCTGGTGTTCGCGACCTTCGATCTCAAGGACGGGGTGACCGTCGAGGCGGTGGAGGTGATGCTGGCCCGCTGGGCCGCCGCGGCCAGCCTGCTGACACAGGGCAAACCCGTCGGACCGGTCGAGTCCCGGCCCGGATCACCGCCGGCCGACACCGGTGAGGCGTTCGACCTCGGTCCGCATCGACTCACCGTGACGGTCGGGTTCGGGCCGACGTTCTTCGACGAGCGTCTCGGCCTGGCGGGCAAGATGCCCGCCGCCCTGAAACCGTTGGGACAGTTGGCGGTCGACACCACCATCGACCCGGCGATCAGCGGTGGGGACATCTGCGTGCAGGCCTGCTCGGAGGATCCGCAGGTCGCCTTTCACGCGGTGCGCAACCTCGCGCGGATCGGCCGCAGCGCCGTCACTATGCGGTGGCTACAAGAGGGATTCGGACGCGCCTCGGCCACCTCGACCACCCAGGTGACCCCGCGAAACCTGATGGGATTCAAGGACGGCACCGCGAACATCAAGGCCGAGGATCCCCCCGTCGCGCAGCAGTGGGTGTGGGTCGGCGACGAAACCGACCAGCCGTGGATGAAGGGCGGCAGCTACCTCGTCACCCGCAAGATCCGCATGCACATCGAGGCGTGGGATTCCGACGACATCACCGATCAGGAACTGATCTTCGGACGCGCCAAGGACTCCGGCGCCCCCCTGTCGGGCGGCGGCGAGTTCTCCACCATCGACTTCCACAAGAAACTGGGCGACGGCAAGTTCGCGGTGGATCGCTTCTCCCACGTGCGGCTGGCACATCCCGACAACAACGGCGGGGCGCAACTGCTGCGCCGCGGTTACAACTACACCGATGGAATCGACACCCGCACAGGCACTCTCGCGGCAGGGCTGTTCTTCATGGCGTACCAGAAGAACGCCCACGAGCAGTTTGTGCGCATCCAGAACAACCTCGCGCAGGACGGGCTGAACGAGTACATCTCCCCCATCTCCAGTTCCTTGTTCGCCGTCCCGCCGGGGTTGTCGAAGATCGGTGACTGGTACGGCAAGAAGATGTTCGGATACCAGGACTGAGCAGACCCGTGGCCGGCGAGGATTCAGCCTACTCGGCGTGGTGAGTACCCGAATCGGGTTGGTCGAGGATGCCGCGGGCGACGAGTTCGGCGACGATCCTGCCGGCGAGTTCCTCGATGTCGGCGCCGGTGGTGTCGAAACGCAGATCCGGGGCGTCGGGCTTCTCGTATGGCGCGTCGATCCCGGTGAGTCCCTTGAGTTCGCCGCGGCGGGCGCGTTCGTAGAGGCCTTTGGGATCGCGGCGTTCACACTCGGTGACCGGTGTGGACACGTGCACCTCGATGAACTCGAGGTCGGCGGCCTGATGGAGTTCACGCGCGATGTCGCGGTCGGACCGTAACGGCGAGACCATCGAGGCGATCGCGATCACCCCGGCGTCGGCGAACAGACGTGCCAGATGCCCCACCCGACGGATGTTCTCGGCCCGATCGCCCGGCGAGAACCCCAGGTCGTCGGAGATGCCGTGACGGATGTTGTCCCCGTCGAGCAGGTACGCCACCCGGGCGCGGTTCACCAGTTCGCGCTCCAGTGCCACGGCGACCGTGGACTTGCCCGACGCGGGCAACCCGGTGAGCCACACGGTGGCACCGCGCTGACCGGTCTTGGTCCACCGCTCGTGGCGGCTGAGCGCACTCGGATGCCACTTGATGTCGTTGCGAGTCGCCTTGCCCGGAATCACCTCTCGCGGTTCGAGAATGGTGCCCGCGCCGACGGTGTCGTTGGACGCCTCGTCGATCAGGATGAATGCGCCGGTGCTGCGATTGGACACATATGGGTCGGCCACCACCACCGAGGAGGTGCGCAGCGTGACGGTGCCGATGTCGTTGAGTCCCAACTCCGATGGACCCACCTGCTCGAGCAGCGATTCCGGATCGAGGCGGCGTTCGAGTGATTGCACCGTCGCCCGGACGGTCGAGGCGCCCTGTTTGAGGGCCACCCGGTCGCCGGCATGCAGTGGCGTCTCCGACATCCAGCACACCGTCGCCGACAGTTCTCGCGCGAGGACGGGCAGGTGCGCGTCGTCGGCGCCACTGACGAACACGTCGCCGCGGCCCACGTCGATGTCGTCGGCGAGCTGCACCGACACCGACAGCGGCGCCACCGCGACATCCCGGTCGGGGTCGAGGGTGTCGAGCGCGGTGACCGTACTCCGCGACCCCGACGGCAACACCACCACCGGGTCGCCGACCCGCAGCGTGCCCGCCGCAACCCTGCCGGTGTAGTTACGTTTGCCATCCGGACCAGGCCGCGACACCCACTGCACCGGCAGGCGCAGTTCGCGAGTGACCGGATTCGGTGCGTGCAGTTCGATGCCCTCGAGATACTCCAGCAGTGTCGGGCCGGTGTACCACGGCGTGTTGGCCGAGCGATGGACCACGTTGTCGCCGAGTTTGGCGGCCACCGGGATCGCGGTGATCTCGTCGGCGCCGACGTTGACCGCGAGCTCGGCGAGGTCGGCCTGAAGTTCGGCGAACCGTTCGGCGGAGAAGTCCACCAGGTCGATCTTGTTCACCGCGGCGACGATGTGCGGCACGCCGACCAGGGTGGCGATCCGCGCATGCCGCCGGGTCTGCCGCAGCAGTCCCTTGCGGGCGTCCACCAGCAGCACCGCCACGTGCGCATTGGACGCCCCGGTGAACGTGTTGCGCGTGTACCGCTCGTGACCGGGGGTGTCGGCCAGCACGTAGTTGCGTGTGTCGCTGGAGAAGAACCGATAGGCCACGTCGATGGTGATGCCCTGTTCGCGTTCGGCCCGCAGCCCGTCGGAGAGCGCGGCCAGATCGACGTCGCCCTCCTCGGAGGTCACCCCGGCGAGATGATCGGTGGGCAGCGAACCCGTGTCGTGCAGGATGCGCCCGATCAGGGTCGACTTGCCGTCGTCCACACTGCCCGCGGTGGCCATCCGCAGGATCTGCCGCTGTGCTCGGGCACCCGCGACATCGGTGCCGGAGGTGTCGGATGTGGCGGTCGCGGTCATCAGAAGTAGCCCTCTCGTTTCCGGTCCTCCATCGCCGCCGACGACGTTCGGTCGTCGGCGCGGGTCTCGCCACGTTCGGAGACGGTGGCCGCGCTGATCTCGTCGATGATCTCGGGGATGGTGGTGGCCCGCGAGCGCACCGCGCCGGTGATGGTGAGATCCCCGACGGTGCGATAACGGACCCATTCGGTGTGCACGTCGTCGGCCGAATCCGGTTGCGAATACGGCGACACCGTCAGCAGGATGCCGTCGCGGTCGAACACCTCACGTTGCGCCGCATAGTAGATCGACGGCAGTTCGAGGTTCTCCAGTTCGATGTAACGCCAGATGTCGACCTCGGTCCAGTTCGACAGCGGGAACACCCGCACCGACTCGCCCCGGCGGATACGACCGTTGTACAGCGACCAGGGCTCGGGCCGCTGGGCCCGCGGGTCCCACTGCCCGAACTCGTCGCGGAAACTGAACACGCGTTCCTTGGCGCGCGCACGATCCTCGTCGCGGCGTGCCCCACCGAAAGCGGCGTCGAATCCGCCCGCCTCCAACGCATCGAGAAGCACGCGGGTCTGCAGGCGATTGCGTGACCCCGACGGATCGGTGGATTCGGCGATGCGTCCCGCGGCGATCGCGTCGGGCACCGACGCGACGATGAGTTTGATGCCGTCGGGATTGTCGTCGGTCGGCGCAACACGGCGGTCACGGAACTCGATCACCTCGTCGAAGTTGTGGCCGGTGTCCACGTGCATCACCGGGAATGGCAACGGCGAGGGCCGAAACGCCTTTTCCGCGAGTCGGAGCAGCACGATGGAGTCCTTGCCGCCGGAGAACAGCAGGACGGGCCGTTCGAGTTCGGCGGCCACCTCACGAATGATGTGGACCGACTCCGCCTCCAGCGCACGCAGGGCGGTGACGCGATCGGCGGTGTTCGCCCGGTCGGGGGCGGTGAGTTCTGTGGTCATTGCGGATATCCGTTCCGGGTGGCGTCCTCACGGTATCGCTGCGCCCATTGCTTGGACCGCGAATTCGACTGGGGTTTGGTGGGTGGCGTGGGGGCGAGCGCGGGATCTTGTCCCAGCGCGCTCAACACGCGGGCGGTGGTACCTGTCGGATCCTTGACCAGCTGTCCGAATTCGACGTCGATCGGGCTGATGTCCTCGGCCTCGAACCAGGCTCGCCAGTGGCGCTCCTCGTCGAGGAGAATCGTGGCGAGATGCGCGATCCCGCGGGCGTTGTACACGGCGCGGTCGTGCGTGCCGTGCCCGCCGCCGTCGCGCCAGATCCGGGTCTGCACCGCGCGCCACATCGAGACCGCTTGTCCCACAACATCTTCACGATAGACATGCACGAACAACGGATCGTCGCCGAGGATCTCGCGGATCGCGGTACGCAGCGAACCGGACCCCACCCGCGTGCGGGCGATGAGCAGCGGCGTCTGATTCCACATCAGCTTGCCGCCCCACACCCCGTTGGCGCCGCGTCCGGCTGCCAGGACGTCCGAGCGCCACCGGCGAAAGTCGCGATCGTCCGGCCGGCCGGGGTCGATGTCGTCGAGCAGGTCGAGAATCTCCGGGTCGTCGACGCCGGCGAACCATTCCCTGGGCTGCGGCGACAGCGACGACGACGTGAAGTACTGGAAGAACTCCTCCGGTGTTCCCGCTACTCCGGTGGCCGCGAGGGACTCCACGAGCAGCGTGCTTCCGCTGCGCTGACTTGCGCACACGAGGTAATTGTCGACTGGCGGCACCGGGTCAGTCTAACGAGCCGAAAACGGCGCGCAACCTGGTATTTTAGACGCAACGACGGGGTAAACCTTTACAACGGCGCACCGATGTGATTCGCGTGGGGGCTCAGAGTCGCGCGCGGGTGCGGGCCTCGATCTCACGGGCCGATTCGCGTGCCTCGTCGTCGATGTCGCCGCCCTGCAGTTCGCCGGACAGCTCGCGCGAGACGCCGAGCGGGCGCCGCGACGGCAGCGCCTCCTCATCAGGCTCGATGCCTTCGGCGCGCTGGTGGAAGCGGTGCATGAACTCTTCGGCCACCGCGGTCCCCGCCGCTTCGTCGGGCAGCGAGTCCCCGGTGACCGCACGCCACTGCGCGAGGCGTTTCGCGAGTTCGGCGCGCACCGCGGCGTAGGCGGGATCGTCGGCCAGATTGTTCTGCTCTGTCGGATCGTGACGAAGGTCGTACAGTTCCACCGCGGCGCGCGGGATGCGCATCTCCTCGGGGTCGATCGAGCGTGCCGACGAACTGTCGGCGATGTCGAGCGGCAACAGCAGGGCGGGCCGGTGCGCATAGTTCTCGATGTAGCTGTGCCTCTTGGTGCGAACGGCCCGGATGGGGTCGTAGGCATCGTGATAGGTCTTCTCGGTGAAGACCTCCGCACGCGCCGGGTTCTGGGCGTCGCGGGTGAGTTCGACCGCATGTGAGATGCCGTCGATGCCGGCCGGTGCGGGTACCCCCAACAGGTCGAGAACCGTCGGTGCGAGATCCACGCCGGAGAACAGGTCGTCGTAGACGCGGGGCGCGATCTCGCGGGCGGTCGGGGGCCGCACGATCAGCGCAACACCGGTGCCCTCGGCGTACAACGTCGATTTGGCGCGCGGGAACGCGAGTCCGTGGTCGGTGACGAAGACGATCCAGGTGGTGCGCTCGAGTCCCAGCGACGCCACGGTGTCGAGCAGGCGACCGACCGCCGCGTCGGCCTTGGTGATGCTGCCGTGGAGGCCGGCGAGGTCGTCACGGACGTCGCTGGTGTCGGGGAGGAACTCCGGAACGTCGATGCTGCGCGTGTCCGCGGGGGTGTACTCGTCGGCCGGGTAGGGCCGGTGCGTCTCGAAGAATCCGGCGGTGAGGAAGAACGGCCGGGTCTCGCCGCGATCGGCATATCGGCGCAGCCACCGCTGCGACTCGGCGACCACGTAGTCGCAGCGCGAATCGGAGACGTCGACGGTGTCGAAACCGAGGGTCTCCGGGTCGGCACTCTCGTGCTGCATGCCGAACAGCACGGTCCGGTAGCCCGCGTCGGCGAGCACCGACGGCAGGGTGCGGACGCCGTCGCGGTATTCGAATCCGTGGTGGGCGAGGCCGACGAGTCCGTTGCGGTGCGGATACTGCCCGGTGAACAGCGATCCACGCGCCGGCGAGCACAGTGGCGCGGTGGAGTGGGCGTCGGTGAACCGGATACCGGCGGCGGCCAGGGCGTCCATGTGCGGGCTCTCCACGCCGTCGGCGCCGTAACACGCGAGGTGACGCCCCAGGTCGTGCCAGTGCACCAGGATCACGTTCTCGGGGGCGGGGACGGAATCGCCGGAGCGGGCGGGCGCGTCGTCGAAAGCCATCTTTCCATGATGCACCCGCCGTTTACCCACGTCGCGGAGGGTGCCCCGGGGCGTCACCGACACCCCGGAGCCTCACGGACACGCAGACGGTTGCAGCCGGGTCGGTGGGACCTCAGCCCTCGTCGAGGACCGCGCTCCACGCATCGGGCGAGTCGAGCACGACGCCCCCGTCCTTCGCGCGCTGTTCGGCCGACCGCACGTGCGCCATCAGGCGCAGCGTGCGTTCACGGGCGGCCACCTCCACGCTGTCGTCGCCCGGCGTCACGGTCACGGTGATCACGGCCGGGTCGATGGTCTCCACCGGGTAGCCTGCCGCGGTCAGGCGTTCGAGAACCTTCTGCGTCAGGGCGAGTGCCGGTGCGGTGGTCGCGATGCCGTCGAGCACCGAGCCGCGCTGCTTCTCGGCGGCCTTGCGGTCCTCCCATTCCCGGATCTGGGTCTCGAGGTCGCTGTGGGCTCCGGACAGCACGCCGGGCGTACGCCGGCGCACCTTCTCGGTGAAACTGCGTGCCACGGCGTCGATGTCGAAGGGCGCGCGCGGGTCGTCGGCACCGATACTCGCGTGAAAGAGCACCTGCAGCAACAGATCGCCGAGTTCTTCGCGCAGATTCACCGGATCGTCGGCGTCGATCGCGTCGAGCAGTTCGTAGACCTCCTCGAGCAGATACCGGCGCAGCGACGCATGGGTCTGGGTTGATTCCCACGGACCGTTGCGCCGCAGGGTGTTCATCAACGCCACCGCATCGAGGAGATCCTCGCCGGCGACGCGGGGCACCGCGAACACGGTGTCGCCGTCCGTAATCCGCGCCCGCACCAACGGATGTTCGGGGTCGGTGCCCACCAGTGTGCGCGACGGATCCGACTCGGGCGTCGCCGCCTCGAAGTGGTCGAGCGCCCACAGCACCGAGGTGGGCACGTCCTCGGTCACCAGCACGACGCCGGACAGCACCTCGCGAGCCGCGAGTGGGATCACCTCGGGCCGTTGCGCGTCGAGCAGCACCACCGTCATGCCGCGCCCGCCTGCGGGTCGGGTTTGAGTGCCTTGAGGAAGGTGGTGAGGTAGTCGATCAGTTCGTCGTCGCGCAACCGTGCCGAACCCACCCCGCCGGTACGCGGAATGGGCAGTGTGACAACCGATGTCGTCGCGCGGTAGCCGGCGGCGGAATAGAGGCGTTTGAGGCGCACCTGTTCACTGTCGAGCAGGTGCAGCGGCGAGATCTTGACTCCGGTGCCCACCGATCCCACTTCGGTGACGCCCCGTTCCCGGCAACGCAGCCGCAGCTTCGCGATGGCGGCCAGCCGACGCGTTTCCTCGGGCGGGTCGCCGTAGCGGTCGGTCAGCTCGGCCAGCACACCGTCGACGGCGTCGTCGTCGGTGGCCGAGGCGAGTTTGCGGTAGGCCTCCAGTCGCAGCCGGTCGGAGTCGACGTATTCGACGGGGATGTGCGCGTCGACGGGCAGGTCGATGCGCACCTCGGCGGGCTCGGTGGACGACACCGGCTGTCCGTCGGCCGCCGCACGGTAGGCCTCCACCGCCTCGCCCACCAGCCGCACATAGAGGTCGAATCCCACCCCTGCCACGTGACCGGACTGCTCGGCGCCGAGCACATTGCCCGCACCACGCAGCTCAAGATCCTTGAGCGCCACCGCCATTCCGGCGCCGAGCTCGTTGTTCTGGGCGATGGTGGCCAGCCGGTCGTAGGCGGTCTCGGTGAGCGGCTTCTCGCCGCTGTAGAGCAGATAGGCGTAGCCGCGTTCGCGGCTGCGGCCGACGCGCCCGCGAAGCTGATGCAGTTGGGACAGGCCGAGGTTCTCGGCGCGGTCGACGATGAGGGTGTTGGCGTTGGAGATGTCGAGTCCGGTCTCGATGATGGTGGTGCACACCAGCACGTCGTATTCGCGGTTCCAGAACCCCGACACGGTGCGTTCGAGCTGGTCCTCATTCATCTGTCCGTGCGCCACCACCACTTTGGCCTCGGGCACCATGGCGGCGATGTCGCGGGCGGTCTTGTCGATCGTCGACACACGGTTGTGCACGTAGAACACCTGCCCGTCGCGCAGCAGTTCACGCCGGATCGCCGCGGCCACCTGCTTGGGTGCGTACGCGCCGACATAGGTCAGCACCGGGTGGCGTTCCTCGGGTGGGGTGAGGATGGTGGACATCTCGCGGATGCCCGCCATCGACATCTCCAGCGTCCGTGGGATGGGGGTGGCCGACATGGTCAGCACGTCGACGTGGGTGCGCAGCGATTTGATGTGTTCCTTGTGTTCCACCCCGAATCGCTGTTCCTCGTCGACGATCACCAGGCCAAGATCCTTCCAGGTGATGCCGGTCTGCAGCAGGCGGTGGGTGCCGATCACCACGTCCACCTCGCCGGCGGCCATCGCGTCGATGATCTTGCGCGACTCCTTGGCGTCGGTGAACCGAGACAGGCCGGCGATCCGCACCGGGAAACCGGCCATCCGCTCGGTGAAGGTCTGCAGATGCTGTTGCGCCAGAATGGTTGTCGGTACGAGCACGGCCACCTGCTTGCCGTCCTGGACGGCTTTGAAGGCGGCGCGCACCGCGATCTCGGTCTTGCCGTACCCCACGTCGCCGACGATCACCCGGTCCATCGGGACGGGCTTTTCCATGTCGTCCTTCACCTCGCCGATCACGGTGAGCTGGTCGACGGTCTCGGTGAAGTCGAAGGCGTCCTCCATCTCCCGCTGCCACGGGGTGTCCGGACTGTAGGCGTAGCCGGGCGCCGCGTGCCGGGCGGCGTAGAGCTGCACGAGTTCTCCGGCGATCTCACGAACCGCCTTGCGCGCCTTGCGTTTGGTGTTCTGCCAATCCGACCCGCCCAGTTTCGACAGCGACGGCTGTTCACCGCCGACGTAGCGGGAGAGCTGATCGAGGGCGTCCATGGGCACGTAGAGCCGGTCGCCGGGCTGGCCGCGTTTGGACGCCGCGTACTCGAGGACCAGGTATTCGCGTCGCGCCCCCGACACCGTGCGTTCGATCATCTCGACGAACTTGCCGATGCCGTGCTGGTCGTGCACCACCAGGTCGCCGGCGGTGAGCGCGAGCGGATCCACCTGGTTGCGGCGCTTGGCCGGCAACCGGCGGCCATCGCGCGCTCCCGCGATCCGGGTGCCGGTGAGGTCGGTTTCCGTGACCACCACCAGACCCGCTGCGGGACAGACGATTCCGTGGCGCAGTGCACCACCGAGGATGGAGACCACACCCGGCGCGGGCCGCGCTCCGGGTTCGACGACGTGGTGCGGCACCTCGGCGTCGGCGAGTCGCTCACCGACGCGTTGCGCGGTGCCCTTGCCCGCCACCACGATCGCGGCGGGGTTGCCCGCGCTCACGTGGGCGCGCAGCGAGGCGAACACCGCGGCGATCTCGCCCTCGTCGCCGCGTGGCGTGGGTCCGGCGCTCACGTCGAGCGAGAGTTCGTCGCCCGACCCCGATTCCAGCGGACTCATCGTCCACCATGAGCGGCCTGCGGCCAGTGTGGCCGCCTCCACATCATCGAGTGACCGGTAGGCGCTGGCCTGAAGGTCGATGGCGCTGCCGGTCGGGGCGCCACCGCGCGCGTCGACCGGGGCGGATGCGCCCATCGCGGCGGCGTTCCACGACGCCTCGAGGAACTCGGCACCGGTCGCGGCGAGGTCGGCGGCGCGGGTGCGGACCTTCTCCGGGTCGAGCACCAGCACGCGGGTGCCGTCGGGCACCACCTCGGTGAGCAGTTGCATCTCGCCGTCGATCAGGGCGGGGATGAGCGCCTCCATCCCGGCGACGGGAATGCCTTCGGCGAGCTTGGTGAGCATCTCGGCCAGCGCGGGTTCGCCGGCGTGCACCTCGGCCAGCGCGCTCGCCCGGTCCCGCACCGCGGGGGTGAGGATCAGTTCGCGGCAGGGGTGGATGAGCACGGTCGAGGCGTCCACTTCGGGCTGACTGCGCTGGTCGGCCACGGAGAAGGCCCGCATCTCGGTGATCTCGTCACCCCAGAACTCCACTCGCACGGGGTAGTCGGCGGTGTTGGGGAACACGTCCAGGATGCCGCCGCGGACCGCGAACTCGCCTCGGCGGCCCACCATGTCGACCCGCTCGTAGGCCATCTCCACCAGGTCGGCGAGCAGCGTGTCGAAGTCGATCTCGATGCCCTCCCGCAGGGCGATGGTCCGGATGTGGCCGAGGCCCGGGGCCATCGGCTGCACCAGCGAGCGGACGGTGGTGACCACCACGCGCAGCGGGGTGTCGCCCGGTTCGGCCAGGCGGTGCAGCACCGCCAGTCGCTGCCCCACCACCTCGGCGCTCGGCGAGAGTCGTTCGTGCGGCAGCGTCTCCCAGGAGGGGAACTGCGCCACCGAGTCGGCCCCGACCGAATCGCCACCGATGAGCTCGCGGAGTTCGCCGGTGAGGTCGTCGGCTTCGCGGCCGTTGGCCGACACGACGAGCAGTGGGGTGTCGACGGCCTGGCTCAGGCAGGTCACCGCGAACGGGCGCGCCGCATCGGGTGCGGTGATGTCGCGACGCGTGGTGCCGGTGTCGTCAGCGGCAGCGGTTGCCAGAGCGGTGAATGCGGAATCGGTACAGGTCAGCGCGGCGAGCCCGGAGAGAGCGGCAGGTGACGTCGACACCCGAGCAATTGTAGGTGCCCGGCCGTAGGGTGACGCCATGGCCACCTCCGCGCCCCCGTCGGGCGACGTCCTCGTTCGTGAGGCCACCGCCGCGGACTGCCCGGCCGTCGCCGAGATCTACCGGCACTACGTGGACAACACCGTGGCGACCTTCGCCTACGTCGCCCCGGGCGTCGAGGCCTGGGAGCGCAAACTCGACGGGATCGTGTCGGCGGGCCGCCCCTTTCTCGTCGCGCTCGATTCCGCCGACGCCACGGTGACCGGTTTCGCCTACCTCGGCCCGTTCCGCACGTTCGACGGCCCGTCGGCCTACGACCGCACCGTTGAGGACACGATCTATCTGCGTCCGGGCACCGGCGGCCGGGGCATCGGGTCGGCGTTGATGGCCGCACTCATCGCCGCCGTCGACCCGGCCACCGTGCGACGCATCGTCGCGGTGATCGCCGCGACCGGCGGCGAGGCCTCGGTGGCGCTGCATGAGAAGTTCGGTTTCACCATTGTCGGACGGACCCCGCACATCGGCTTCAAACATGACCAGTGGATCGACACCATCTACCTGCAGCGCGACATCGACGAACCGTAACCGGACCGTGGTCCGATTTGGTATCATTGGTGCATGTCGCAGCCCGATCCCGCCCGTATGCCGCCCCTGTTCCTCAGCCACGGCGCTCCCCCGCTGGTCGACAGTGCACGGTGGGTGCAGCAGCTCACCGACCTGTCGGCGAGCCTGGACCGTCCGACGGCGATCCTGGTGGTCTCCGCGCATTGGGAGGCGGCACCGCTGACCATCGGCTCCACCGATCCGGACACACCGCTGACCTACGATTTCTGGGGATTCCCCGAACGCTTCTACCGCACCACCTACTGGTCGCCCGGCGCCGCCGACCTCGCCTCGCGGGTCGCGTCGATGATGCCCGACGGCGAACCGATCGCCCACGACGCACACCGGCGACTCGATCACGGCGCCTACGTGCCGCTCACCGTCATGTATCCCGACGCCGACATCCCGGTGCTGCAGATCTCTCTGCCCACACTCGATCCGGCACGTCTGCTCGACCTGGGTCGCCGCCTCGCCCCGCTGCGCGACGAAGGTGTGCTGATCATCGGATCGGGGTTCACCACCCACGGCCTGCCCTATCTCACCGACCCCCGGCCCGAGGCCACCCCGCCCACCTGGTCGAAGGAGTTCGACGCCTGGGCGCACGAGCGATTCGCCGCGGGAGATGTGGAGTCGCTCATCGACTTCCGGCACCGCGCACCGGGAATGCCGTACGCGCATCCGACGATCGGACACTTCGCGCCGCTGTTCGTCGCGCTCGGCGCCGGCGACGATCCGCAACGCCCCGGAGATCAGGTGATCGACGGCTTCTGGATGGGTCTGGCCAAGCGCAGCCTGATACTCGCCTGAACGACCACGCACGCGGGACCGATTGCTGCGACGATGGAGGCATGCCCGCACCGCACAATCCCGACGCCGCCCAGATCTACGCCACCGAGAGGGCTCACGTCTTCCACTCCTGGTCGGCGCAGGCGACGATCGACCCCCTGGTGATCACCGGCGCCGACGGCTGCCACGTGATCGACGGCGACGGAAACCGGTTGCTGGACTTCTCGTCCCAGCTGGTCTTCACCAACATCGGCCACAATCATCCGCGGGTGGTGGCCGCGATCGCCGAGCAGGCGTCCACCCTGTGCACGGTGGCGCCCGCCCATGCCAACGCCGCCCGCGCGCGGGCCGCCGAACTGATCGTCGACATCGCCCCGGAAGGGTTCACCAAGGTGTTCTTCACCAATGGTGGCGCCGACGCGGTGGAACACGCGATCCGCATGGCGCGGCTGACCACCGGACGCTACAAGACGCTGTCGGCGTTCCGCGGCTACCACGGCGGCACCCAGCAGGCGATCAACCTGACCGGGGATCCACGCCGCTGGCCCAACGACTACGGCTCGGCGGGCTCCGTCCACTTCTTCGGACCTTTTCTCTACCGCAGCGCTTTTCACGCCACCACCGAAGAGGAGGAATGCGCTCGCGCGCTCGCGCACCTGTCGGATCTGATCGACTTCGAGGGACCCGACTCGTTTGCCGCGATCATCCTCGAGTCGGTGCCCGGCACGGCCGGGATCATGCCGCCGCCACCCGGATATCTGGCCGGTGTGCGACGGCTGTGCGACCGGCACGGCATCGTGATGATCCTCGACGAGGTGATGGCGGGATTCGGCCGCACCGGAAAGTGGTTGGCGCTCGACCATTTCGACGCCGTGCCCGATCTCATCACGTTCGCCAAGGGAGTGAACTCCGGATACGTGCCGCTCGGCGGCGTCATCATCTCCGAGCCGATCGCCGACGCGTTCGCCACCCGCCCCTACCCCGGCGGCCTCACCTACTCCGGCCACCCGCTCGCCTGCGCGGCCGCGGTGGCCACCATCGAGACCATGCGTGACGAGGCCATCGTGGAGAACGCCGCACGCATCGGCGCCGAGGTGCTCGGGCCGGGCCTGGATGAACTCGCCGCGCGACACGAGGTGATCGGAGACGTCCGCGGGCTCGGGGTGTTCTGGGCGGTGGAACTCGTCGCCGACCGTGCGACCCGTGAACCGCTGGCACCCTACGGAGGCAGTTCGGCGGCGATGAAGGCGATCGCCGACCGGGCTCAGCGCAACGGACTCCTGTTGTTCCAGAACATGAACCGTTTCCACCTCACCCCGCCGTGCACGGTGTCGGCCGCGGAGACCAAGCAGGCACTTGCGATCCTCGACGACGCACTGAGCGTGGTCTGACCGCGCCGACGGTCCGGGGGCATGCGACGGTCAGGGATGGACGATCCGGACCACCCGGCCGTCGTCGGTGAGTTCCTCGTCGACCGCGGTGGCCGACGTGGTGGCCACGATGCGAATCCGGTCGGCGCGAAACACGTCGACGCCGTATTCGAACGGCACACCGCCACGATCGCGGGTCACCCGGGTCACCGACACCAGCGGGCTACGCACGGGGATGTGCAGCCATCCCGCCTCCCGCGGGTTGGCCAGCACCACCTCGAATGTTTCTGCGGCAGAGGCCACCACGAATCCGTACCGCACCCGTAGCAACTCGTAGAGCGACCCGCCGAGTGGTTGTTCGAGTAGGTCCGGTGCGTCGTCGGCCACGAAGCACGCGCGTTCCACCGACAGCGGGTGGGCGTCGGCGAACCGCAGTCGCCGCACCACGATCACCTCCGAATCGGCCGACACCTCCAACGCGGCGGCTTCGTCCTCGGTGGCCGGGCGCCGTTCGGTCCCCAGCACCGTCGACGAACTCGTGTGTCCACCGGACTGGAGCCGTCGCGGCAGCGGAAGCAGTTCGGCCGCATTGCGTTCGACCACGTCCGAGCGGATGAACGTGCCGCCCGCCCGGCCGGCACGACGTTCGATGATGCCCGCTCGACTCAGCGGCAGCAGCGCGCTGCGCAGGGTGGCACGAGATACCGCGAAGGTCTCGGCCATCTCGCGTTCGGAGCCGAGGCGAGACCCGGGCCGCAGTCGTCCGGCGGCCAGCATCGCCAGGATGCGTCGCCGAACGTCCTCGGCGACCGGACCACCGTCTGTCTCCGCCATCGCGCACCTCCGTCGGCCCTCGCGGGGCTCAGGATACGGGACGAACCGCGTCCGGTGACTCGGGCAACGTCTGTCCGCCGTCGACGGCGATCGCCTGACCGGTGATGTAGGACGCCTCCGCGGAGGCGAGGAACGCCGCGAGATGTCCGATGTCGCGGGGATCGCCGAGTGTCCCGGCCGGGATGGCGCTGGTCATCGAGTTGATGTACTCCTCGCCCATCTCGGCGAGCCCCTCGGTGAGGATGTTGCCGGGCATGATCGCGTTGACCGTGATTCCCTTGGGCGCCAGTTCGATTGCCGCCGAACGCATGAAACCCAGTTGGGCCGCCTTCGACGCGCCGTAGTGCGACCAGCCGGGGAATCCGGTGATCGGGCCGGTGATCGAGGAGGTCAGGATCACGCGTCCGCACGACGATCGCGTCAGGGCCTCGATCGCGGCCTGCACCGAGTAGATGGTGCCCTTGACGTTCACGTCGAGGATCTCCGCGAGGTCATCGGGGGTCATCGCGTCCAGCGACGCCTCCGGGAAGATGCCTGCGTTGGCGCACAACACATCCAGCCCGCCGAACGCATCCACCGTCTGCGCCACCATGGTGCGGCACGATTTCGGGTCGGACACGTCGGCGCTCACCCCGATCACCGATCCGGTTCCCGCAGCGGACAGTTCGTCGACGACGGCGTCGAGCTGGGCCGTCGAACGTGCGGCGATGGCCACGTCCGCACCTGCCGCGGCGAACACCCCGGCGATCCCTTTCCCGATTCCCTTGCTGCCCCCGGTGACGAGGACCGAACGGCCGTCGAGCGTGAACATCGATACTCCTTTGCCTCGGTGTTTGCGGTCACATACCCGGTGTCAGGTGGTGCGGCTCGGGGCGGGCGTCATGCCGCAGGCATCGGCGAGCCACGCCGGATCGTGCAGGTACCGATCAGCCAGTTCGGCGGTGCCCGAGGCGAAGTGACCGCTGACCTGTTGCGCGATCTCGGCCTCGGGGTGGGTCCCGATCCACGCGGTCAGCATGAGGCGGCGAACCATCACGAAAGTGGGGATCATGGCCCTGTGCTCCTCGCCGAGATCGCGGACACGCCGGTAGCCGTCCAGCCAGGCGGCGATGATGGAGTCCACCTCGGCGGAGTCCTCCATCCACGACACCACCGAGCCGAGGTCGGCGAGAAACCAACTCCATCCGCAGTCGTCGAAGTCGATCACGGTGATCGTGTCGACGGTGTCGGACCCGACCATCAGGTTGGCCAGCCTGAGGTCGGCGTGCACAAGGCCGAACCGGTCGGGGGCCGTCCCGTAGCGGTGCAGCGCGGCGACCGCCTGCTCGGCGGCCGGCGTGATGCGTTCGCGCAGAGAACGGTTCATGTTCGGAGCGGATCGCCAATCGCCCCAGCGCGCCTGTGGTCCGAGCATGGTGTCGGCATCCCACCGGAATCGTTCGAACCATTCCGGCCGATCCCACCCACACGCGTGCGCGTGCAGGCGGGCGGTGATCTCGCCGAGGTCGTCGTAGCCGATGTCGGTGGGTCGTTCTTCGGCGATCACACCGTCGATGAACTCGAACGCCGAGACGAATCGGGTGGCGCCACACGAGGTCACGGACGTCACCGATTCACCGGTGGTGGCCGGGACCAGGGACGGCGTCCGCACGGCGTCGACCCTTCTGAGGTCGTCGATCCAGGCGAGCTCCGACCGGATCGCGGGCAACGGATGATAGCCGTCGCGGTGGATACGCAGCACGAGACGACGATCGCCCTCGGTGAGCAGGAACGTGGCGTTCTCGCTGATCGACAGCAGCGTGATCGTGGCGTCACCGAAGCCGTACGCGGGTGCGGCCGCTCGAGCGAAGCGACGGTAGGGATCGGGGTCCATCACTCCTCCTCTGGTTGTACGTAGCGTCCCGTGCACACCGTCGTCTGGCAACGGGAGCAGACCAAATAGCGAAGGTTTTACGTGGCCGACCCGCACGTAACCACGCCGAAACGTCAATGGGCGGTTTGCGCACTTTGTGCTGGTTGACGTGTATGTTCAACGCAGCTCACAATGATCTCCACCCAACGGTCGGTCTCGACCATTCGGTGTGCTCTCTCGTCCCCAGCGGTGCGGACCAGACCAAAAACATTCCTGTGAGGTACTGATGAGTGACCTGGTGAAATCTCCTGCTGCGACCGCCCCGCCCGGGGTGCAACGACTCAAACCCAACGCGGTCGGTCTGGTCGGCGTGCTGTTCATGGCCGTCGCCACCGCCGCGCCCATCACCGCGATGGTGGGCAACGTGCCCATCTCGGTGGGCTTCGGCAACGGCGCCTACGCCCCCGCCGGCTACATGGTGGCCACCATCGTGCTCACCCTGTTCGCCATCGGCTACGCGTCGATGTCGAAGCACATCACCGCCACCGGAGCCTTCTACGGTTACATCTCGCACGGGATGGGCAGAGTGGTGGGCCTGGGCGCCGGATTCCTCACCGCGCTGGCCTACATGGTGTTCGAGGCCTCGCTGGTCGGGATCTTCTCCTTCTTCGGCGAGGACCTGTTGAAGTCGTTCTTCAACGTCCAGATCCCGTGGATCATCCTGGCACTCGGCATGCTCGCGGTGAACGCCGTACTCACCTACTTCGACATCAATCTGGCCGCAAAGGTGTTGGGCGTCTTCCTCATCACCGAGATCCTGATGCTGACCCTGATGGCGCTGTCGGTGCTGTTCAGCGGCGGCGGCCCGCAGGGGTGGTCGTGGGGATCGCTGAACCCGATCAACGGTTTTCACAGCCTGTCGGGTTCGGTGGTCGGCATGGATGGGAGCACGATCGCGGTGGCCGGGTCCGCGGGCGTCGGGCTGTTCTTCGCCTTCTGGTCGTGGGTCGGATTCGAATCGAGCGCGATGTACGGGGAGGAGTCGAAGAACCCCAAGAAGATCATCCCGATCGCGGTGGTCGGCTCCGTCGTCGGGATCGGCGTGTTCTACGTGTTCATCTCGTGGCTGGCCATCGTCGGTACGGGTCCGCAGAATTCGATTGCGCTGGCCCAGGATTCGTCGACCGCCGGCGACATCTTCTTCAATCCGGTGTCGCAGCATCTGGGCACCTGGGCCGTCGACATGTTCCGGATTCTGCTGATGACCGGCTCCTTCGCCTGCGGCATGGCCTTTCACAACTGCGCTGCGCGCTACATCTACGCGATCGGGCGCGAGGACGTGATCCCCGGCACCGCCAAGACTCTCGGCGCCTCACACCCCAAGTACGGATCGCCCTACATCGCCGGATTCGCCCAGACCACGGTGGCGACCCTGATCGTGGTGTTCTTCGCGGTGACCCACCGCGATCCCTACACCGGGCTGTACGGACTCATGGCGCTGCTGGGCACCACGGCGATCCTGATCGTGCAGGCGATCGCGGCGTTCTCGGTGATCGCGTATTTCCATGTGCTCAAACGGCATCCGGAAACCGCGCACTGGTTCAAGACCTTCCTGGCCCCACTGCTCGGCGGACTCGGCATGCTGTACGTGATCTACCTGCTCGCCAAGAACGCGCAGTTCGCCGCCGGCACGGCGGCCACCGACGTGGTGTTCGCGGCGATCCCGTGGATCGTCGGAACGGTGGGTATCGCCGGTGTCGTCGTCGCGCTCGTCCTCAAGTACAAGTCGCCGGGCCGCTATGTGCACCTCGGGCGGATCGTTCTCGAGGACTCGCACGAACGCTAGTACCCACAGCACGGCGAGTACCGACAATCAGCGAGTACCGATAATCAGCGAGTACCGATAATCGAGGAGAAGGCAGCCGTGGGATTCTCGAACATCATGGATTCCAATATCTTTGATGGCACCGGAGTGGTGGATCCCATGGCTGCCGCCCTCGTGGCGGGCAGGCAACAGATGCTGGGCCCGGCCTATCGGCTGTTCTACGACCGCCCGGTACACCTGGTGCGGGGCAGGGGCAGCCACCTGTTCGACGCCGAGGGCAACCGCTATCTCGACGCCTACAACAACGTGGCCTGCGTCGGTCACGCCCACCCGTATGTCACCGAGCGGGTGGCCGCCCAACTCGGCGAACTCAACACGCATACCCGCTACCTGCACGAGGGCCTTGTCGACTACTCCGCACGATTGCTCGCGACGCTTCCCGTCGATCAGATCATGTACGCCTGTACCGGTTCGGAGGCCAACGACCTGGCGCTGCGGGTGGCAGACACCTTCACCGGCAACCGGGGGGTGATCGTCACCGAGGACGCCTATCACGGCAATTCGGCTGCGGTCAGCATGATCTCGCCCTCGCTGGGAAGCGGTGTGGGCCTCGGCGATCACGTGCGGACGGTACCCGCCCCCACGACGACGCCGGATGCCAGTGATGTCTTCGCCGCGAACGTTCGCGCCGCGATCGCCGATCTCCGCGAGTCGGGGTACGGCATCTCCTGCCTCATCGTCGACACCCTGTTCTCGTCGGACGGCATCTTTGTCGACCCCGGCATTCTGGGGGCGGCGGTGCGCGCCGTGCACGACGCCGGTGGGGTGTTCATCGCCGACGAGGTGCAACCCGGTTTCGGGCGAACCGGCGACGGTATGTGGGGATTCGCGCGGTCGTCGGTGGTCCCGGACATCGTGACGCTCGGAAAGCCCATGGGCAACGGTTATCCGGTGGCGGCGATGGCGGCCGCACGCGCGGTACTCGAACCGTTCGCCACCACCGTGCCCTACTTCAACACCTTCGCCGGCAGCCCCGCGGCGATGGCCGCCGCGGGTGCCGTGCTCGACGTCATCGAGGACGAGGATCTGATCGCACACGCCAAGGCCACCGGCGAGCGTTTGCACCGGATGATCGACGAGATCGGTGCGCGCCACGACGCGGTCGCCCAGGTGCGCGGCCGCGGGCTGTACATCGGTGTGGAACTGCGGACCGACGGCGTGGCCGACCGCGCCCTGGCCAAGCGGGTGACCAACGAACTGCGCGAACGCCGGGTGCTGATCTCGGTGTGCGGGCGCGACGGAAACGTCCTCAAGATCCGCCCACCGATGGTGTTCTCGGCGTCCGACGCCGACTGGTTCGGCACCGAACTCGACGCAGCCCTATCGGCTGCGGCACCCGACGGGTCATGATGGGGACATGAGCGAGACGTACTTCGACCTGGGTACCTACACGCGGCCGGTGACGACTTCCTCGCCGCAGGCACAACTGTGGTTCGACCGCGGCCTGGTGTGGGCGTACGGCTTCAACCACGAGGAGGCGGTCGCCTGTTTCGACCGCGCGATCGAGGCCGACCCGGAGTGCGCGATGGCCTACTGGGGTGTCGCCTACGCGATGGGCCCGAACTACAACAAGCCGTGGGAGTTCTTCGACGACGTCGAGCTGGAAACCGCTGTGCAGCGCACACATTCGGCGGCGTTGCGGGCCCGCGAGCTGTCCGCGTCGGCGAGCCCGGTCGAACAGGCACTGATCGGAGCCCTGGTCCACCGCTATCCCGCGGCCGAACCGACCGGGCCCGCCGGTGATGCCGACACCTGTTCGGTGTGGAACGTCGGGTTCGCCGACGCGATGCGCGCCGTGTACCGGCAGTATCCCGACGATCTCGAGGTGGCGGCTCTGTTCGCGGATTCGATGATGAACCTGACGCCATGGGCGCTCTGGGATCTGACCACCGGCGAGCCGGCGCCCGGGTCACACGCAGTGGAGATCCGGGAGGTGCTCGACGCGGCGTTCCAACGTCCCGGCGGGCGCGACCATCCGGGTCTGCTGCACCTCTACATCCACCTCGTCGAGATGTCCGCGGCACCCGAGAGCGGGCTGCTCGTCGCCAATCGCCTGCGTGAGCTGGTGCCCGATGCCGGTCACCTGCAGCACATGCCGACTCACCTCGACGTGCTGTGCGGCGACTACCAGCAGGTGATCACATCGAACCTGCGCGCCATCGACGCCGACGACAGGTTCCTCGCGTATGCCGGCCCGATGAATTTCTACACGCTCTACCGTTGCCACAACCTGCACTTCGCGATCTACGGGGCCATGTTCCTCGGGCAATCGGAAGTGGCGTTGTCCACCGTCGCGCGTCTGGAGGCCACCATTCCCGACGACCTCGTGCGCGTCGAGGTTCCCCCGATGGCCGACTGGATCGAGAGCTTCCTCAGCATCCGGGTGCACGTGTACATCCGGTTCGGCATGTGGCCTGAGCTGATCGCGATGAGCCTGCCCGACGACCGCGAACTCTATTGCACCACAACGGCGATGATCCACTACGGTCGCGGGGTGGCCTACGCCGCGACCGGCCGGGTGGATGAGGCACAGGCCGAGCGGGAGCTGTTCGCGGCCGCGGTGAGCCGGGTTCCGACCTCGCGCACCCTGTTCAACAACACCTGCGTGGACATCCTCGCCGTGGCGTCGGCAATGCTCGACGGCGAACTCGAATACCGGCGCGGCAGCATCGACGATGCGTTCGCCCACTTGCGGAGATCGATCACGCTCGACGACACCCTCCCCTACGACGAACCGTGGGGATGGATGCAGCCGACACGGCACGCCTATGGAGCGCTGCTACTCGAACAGGGCCGCGTCGAGGAGGCCGAAGCGGTCTACCGCGCCGATCTGGGCTACGACGACACACTTGCGCGGGCGGTGCAGCATCCACGCAATGTGTGGGCGCTGCACGGGTATCACGAATGTCTGACGAGGCTCGGAAAGAGCGGCGAGGCAGCGATCATCGGGCGTGAACTCGCCCTGGCCGCCGCGCTGGCCGACGTCCCGATCACCGCGTCGTGCCTGTGCCGCCTCGACGCGGTGGGTACGGACACGCCGCACTGCTGCTGAACCGGTTCAGCTCTCGTCGTCCGCGGATTCTGCCACGTCGTCGTCCGCCGATTGGCCGTCCGCCGATTGACCGTGTGTCGGTTCGCCAGGTGCGGTGGTGCGATCGCGCGGCTCGACGTAGTCGGGTCCGACGAGTTCCGGGTCGGGATCGAGGCGGGTGAGGCCGTTCCAGCACAGATTGACCAGATGCGCGGCCACCACCTCCTTGGGCGGTTCCCGGACGTCGAGCCACCATTGCGCGGTGACCGACACCATGCCGACCAGGGCCTGGGCATACAGCGGTGCCAGTTTGGGATCGAATCCGCGTCGCTCGAAGTCGCCGGCGAGGATGTGCTCCACCTGGCTGATCGCGTCGTTGAGCAGGCTTCCGTACGTGGCGGTGTCGCCGGCGCCGGAGCTGGTGCGCTCACCGCGAACCAGAATGCGGAAACCGTCGGTGCGCTCCTCCATGTAGGTGAGCAGGGCAAGTGCCACCTGCTGAATGCGGTAGAGCGAGCGATTCTTGGTCAGCGACGACGTGACCATCTCGAGCAGGGTTTCCATCTCGCGGTCCACCACCACCGCGTACAGGCCTTCCTTGCCGCCGAAATGCTCGTAGACGATGGGTTTGGAGACCCCCGCACGCTGGGCGATCTCCTCGATCGAGGTGCCCTCGAAGCCACGTTCGGCGAACAGACCGCGGGCCACCTCGATCAGCTGCAATCTGCGCTGGGCGCCGGTCATCCGCGCGCGGGGGGCGCGATGGACCTCCGCCTTGTCCGTCGGGCGACTCACTGGCATGGCTCCCAGACTATCGAGGAGTGCGGTATCCGCCACCCGGCGTACCCGGGAGGATTTGCCTCACGTCGAGTCAAATCATGCAGGACGATCATCGATAGGGGTACGGTCGTTTGAGGTCCGTGTGCAAATCGGGCCCGAGCCGTCCACACATTGCCGTTGATGCGACACCGTTCGTAGGATGCGGCCACACCATGGAGACTGCGTGCAACTGTGGGATTACATTCAGCAACACGCTGAAAACCTGGCTTTCCTGACCTATCAGCACGCATCGCTGTCGTTCCAGACCGTCCTCGTCGGCACTGTCGTGGCGATCATCGTCGCCGCCGCGGTCTACCGGTTGCCGCTGGGGTCGGCGCTGACGCTCACCTCGAGCCGTGTGGCACTGACGATTCCGTCGTTGGCCCTGCTCGCGTTGCTGATCGTGCCGTTCGGACTCGGCGTGGTGCCGTCGTTCATCATGCTGGCCTTCTTCGCGGCGATGCCGGTGATCGGCAACGCCATCGTCGGCCTGCGGTCGGTACCCGCCGGCGTCGTCGAATCCGCCCGCGGCATAGGCCTTTCCCGCTGGCGCATCCTGCTCACCGTGGAACTGCCCATCGCGTGGCCGGTGATCCTCACCGGGATTCGCGTGTCCACCCAGATGATCGTGGGCGTGGCGGCCATCGTCGCCTACGTTCTCGGTCCCGGGCTGGGATCGCTGATCTTCAACGGACTTTCGCGACTCGGCGGTGCCAACGCCCTCGAGATGGCGCTCACCGGAACGATACTCATCGTTCTCATCGCGCTGGTCTTCGACGGCCTGCTCGTCCTCCTCGGCCGCCTCACGATCTCAAAAGGACTGCAATGACCGACGTAGCGAACACGCCGGCCTCCGGCGAATCCAGCAGTGGCCGCACGGTCACCGGCGCATCCATCCGACTCGACGGGGTGGTCAAACGGTTCCGCGGGCAGGAACGGCCGGCGGTGGAGCACCTCGACCTCGACATCGACGCGGGACACATCGTCGCGTTCGTGGGTCCCTCCGGCTGCGGCAAGACCACCACGTTGAAGATGATCAACCGGCTCATCGAACCCACCGAGGGCCGTATCTTCATCGACGACCGCGACGTGACCCGTGAGAACCCCGACAAGCTGCGGCAATCCATCGGGTACGTCATCCAGTCCGGCGGCCTGTTCCCACACTGGTCGGTCGCCAAGAACATCGGCGCCATCCCCCGGGTGCTGGGCTGGGACAAGAAGCGCATCGCCGAGCGCACCGACTACCTGCTCGACCTGGTGGGCCTGGACGCGGCCACCTTCGCCGACCGGCTGCCCAAGGACATGTCGGGTGGACAGGAGCAGCGGGTCGGGGTGGCACGCGCGCTGGCCGCCGACCCACCGGTACTGCTGATGGACGAGCCGTTCAGCGCGGTCGACCCGATCACCCGGGTCCGCTTGCAGGACAGCCTCATTGCCATTCAGCACGAACTCGGCAAGACGATCGTCGTCGTCACGCACGATTTCGAGGAGGCCACCAAGCTCGGCGACAAGGTACTGATCCTGTCCGAGGGCGGACACATCGAGCAGTACGCGACGCCGGACGAGATCCTGGCCAGCCCGGCGACACCGTTCGTCGAGGAGTTCATCGGATCGGGTGCCACGCTGGCGCAACTGACGCTGTCGAGGGTGCGCGACGTGGACCATCAGGAAGTGATCACCGCCCGTGTGGGCGAACCCGCCGGCGAGGTGATCGGCCGGGCGCGGGCGGCCGGGCACACCTGGATCGTGGTGGTGGACAACGAAGGTCGTCCGCGGGCGTGGCCCACGCTCGACGAGGTGGGCACCAAGCCGGAGATCTCCGATTTCCTCGATGCCCGGCTGCCCGTGGTGGCGCAGTCCTCGACACTCAACGACGCACTCGACACCATGCTCGCGGCCAGTCAGGGCGCCACCCTGGTGACCGACGGCCACGGCGCGGTGGTGGGCATGCTGAACATCGGTGCGGTGATGGACATCATCCGTGGCCAGTTGGCGCAGGTCCGCAGCGACGAACCCGATACGGGCTACGAGAGTCACGACGAGGGCACCGGCCCCATCGAGACGCCGATCGTCGCCGCCGACGACCCCGACGAGTCAGCCGGATCATGAAACAGCTTCGGCGGCTGCCGATCGACGTCTGGTTCGAACCGTTGGTCTTCATCGTGATCGGTGTCGGCTACTTCACCTGGTACGCCACCACCACGTTCACCGAGACCGAGCAGGCCTCGCTGGGCTGGGCCACGTTGCAGACCACCATTCTCGATCACATCAAGCTGACGTTGACGGCAACGGTGATCGTGATCGTCATCGCGATCCCGGCGGGTATCGCGCTGACACGTCCCTCGCTGCGCTGGCTGAATCCGATCGCGGTGAACATCGCGAACATCGGTCAGGCCGCGCCCGCGGTGGGTCTGCTGGTGCTGTTCACGTTCTGGCTGGGCACCGGATTCCGCACGGCGGTGGTCGGTCTCGTCGTCTATGCCATCCTGCCGATCCTGCAGAACACCATCATCGGACTCCGGCAGGTCGATCAGCGCACCATCGAGGCCTCGCGCGGCATCGGCTACTCCGCGGCCCGCACCCTGTTCCAGGTGGAGTTGCCGCTCGCGGTGCCGGTGATCCTCAACGGGGTGCGCACCGCGCTGGTGATCCTGGTGGGCACGGCGACACTGAGCACGTTCATCGGGGCCACCAGCCTGGGCACCCTGATCACCACCGGTGTCACGCTGTTCCTGCCGAAGCTACTGATTTCGGGTGCCATCCTGGTGGCCCTGCTCGCGATGATCATCGACTGGCTGGGTCGGGTCTTCGAGTTGGTCGCCACACCGCGGGGGGTGTCATGACCTCGGCACGCCGCAGAGCGCTGCTGTTCGTCGCGCTGCTGGTGGCCGGGGCGCTCGGCCTGGTCGGCTGCGGACTGGTCAGTTCGTCGGGCACCTTCAAGTCGGCGTCGCTGCCCGACGGCCAGACGCCGCTCGACGGCGCCAAGCTGACGGTGACGTCGAAGAGCTTCACCGAGGGGGTGATCCTGGGCAAGATCACCGCGACGTACCTGGCGGCCGCCGGCGCCGATGTCACCGACCTGACCGGTGCACCGGGTTCGGCGTCGTCGCGGCAGGCGCAACTCAACGGTGACGCCGACATCCTCTGGGAGTACACCGGCACCGGGTGGGTGAACTATCACGGCGAGACCGAGACGATCTCCGATCCGCAGGAACTCTGGCAGAAGGTCCACGACGTCGAACTGCAGGACAACAACCTGGTGTGGTTGCCGCCGGCGAACTTCAACGACACCTACGCGTTCGCGGCGTCCACGCCCACCGCGAAGCGGCTCAACGTGACCACCCTCTCCGACGTCGCGAAGCTGCCCGTCGCCGACCGCACGTTCTGTGTCGACGACGAGTTCTTCTCCCGCCCTGACGGTTTCAAGCCGATGCTGGAGAAGTACGGGATTCCGCTCGGCCAGCCCGGCGGGGTGCCGCTGGGCAACGTGACACGCATGGACGCCGGCGTGGTGTACACCTCGACGGCCAAGAGTTCGCCGTGCAACTTCGGCATGGTGTACACCACCGACGGCCGCATCAAGAACCTCGATCTCGTGGTGCTCACCGACGACAAGAAGTTCTTCCTGCCCTACAGCGGTACCGCCGTGGTGCGCAAAGAGATCATGGACCGCTATCCGCAGCTCAACGAGTTGCTGGGCACCATCTCGTCCCGTCTGACCGACAACGTGATGCAGGAACTCAACGGCCGCGTCGACATCGACGGCGAGGACCCGGCGCAGGTGGCCTACGACTGGCTGATCAGCGAGAAACTGATCGTCCCCCAGAAGTAGGTCCACCGGCAGCAGGTGCCGCAGAGGTAGGTGGCCTCACGATCCGGTGCCACCGCAGCGTCGACCGTGTTTGTACTGCTGGATGGCACGGATCTGCGCCTCGGTCAGCGGGGGCATGGTGAGCGCGAGCCGTTCCCCGCCGGAGCGGATCGAGTCGAGCAGCAACTCCAGGTAGCGGCGCCAGGTGCCCGGTGCGGTGGCCTGCGTGGTGTCCGCGACGGCGGAGATCATCGCGAAGATGGCGAAGAAGTCGGTGTCGGCGATGTCGGGCCGGATCACCTCGGCGGCATGCGCGCGGTCGAAGACACGTCGCATGAGTTCGGTGAGGCGCGATTTGATCGCCTCGATCTGGGGGTCGGTGTG
This sequence comes from Gordonia sp. NPDC003429, assembly GCF_053588575.1. Classification (NCBI taxonomy): domain Bacteria; kingdom Bacillati; phylum Actinomycetota; class Actinomycetes; order Mycobacteriales; family Gordoniaceae; genus Gordonia; species Gordonia sp. NPDC003429. Next base: position 374,169 of record NZ_JBSFQF010000001.1, on the reverse strand, counting down.
GTCGATCTCGATCATGATCGCGGCGAGTCCGCGGTCTTCTGCGATCGCCGTGCATATCGTCGTCGCGCAGGTCACCAGCGTCGACCACGGGTCGAGATCGTCGAGCGCTTCGTCGTCGAGTTCGTCGAGTACATCCTCGAGGTGCTGCGCGAAGATGCCGACGATGAGCTGATCGCGGTTGGCGAAACGCCGGTACACCGTGCCCACGCCCACTCCGGCGGCGTCGGCGACGTCGTCGAGGGAGACCTCGAGGCCGCGTTCGGCGAACAGTCTGCGGGCGGCTGCGATGATCCGCAGTCGGTTGCGTTCGGCGTCTGCGCGCAGACGCCTGCTGGTTCCGGTCGCGCCCCCAGCTTGTGTGGTCATCGTCACATTCTCTCAACCGGAGGAATCATCTCCGGATAGCTGCCGTTGTCCTCTTGGTAAACGGAGGGATTGTCTCCACTATTCCGACCTGGAGGACTGATGACCACAACTTACGACATCACCGACGCTTCGTCGGCCGATGACGAGTCCCGGGCGTCACGACATCACCGCATGCGGTGGTGGGTGCTGGCTGTGCTCGGACTCGCCCAGCTGATGGTGGTGCTCGACGCCACCATCGTGAACATCGCGTTGCCGCACGCCCAAACGTCCCTCGGCTTCGACGACGCCGACCGCCAGTGGATCGTCACCGCCTACTCGCTGGCCTTCGGCAGTCTGCTGCTCCTCGGCGGCCGGCTCTCCGATCTCCTCGGCCGGCGGACCACGTTCATCATCGGGCTGGTGGGTTTCGCGGTGATGTCGGCGATCGGTGGTGCCGCGGTGAACTTCGAGATGCTGGTGGCGGCGCGCGCCGGTCAGGGCGTCTTCGGTGCGCTGCTCGCACCGGCCGCGCTCTCGCTGCTGACCACAACCTTCACCGACCCGTCCGAACGCGGTAAGGCATTCGGCATCTTCGGCGCCATCGCCGGCGGTGGCGGCGCCCTGGGGCTGCTGCTCGGCGGCATGCTGACCGAGTGGGCCGACTGGCGCTGGTGCCTCTACGTCAACCTGGTGATCGCGGCGATCGCGCTGGTCGGCGCGGTGTTGCTGATCGGGCCGCACAAGTCGGAGACCAGCCCGAAGCTCGATATCCCGGGCGTGGTCACCGTCTCGACGGCACTGTTCTCGATCGTCTACGGCTTCTCAAACGCGGAGACCAACGGCTGGCTCGATTGGGCCACGCTGACCTGGCTGGCCGTGGGTGCGGTGCTGCTCGCGGTGTTCGTCTGGTGGCAGTCGCGGACCGAACACGCGCTGCTGCCGCTGCGCGTGATCCTGGACCGCACCCGCGGCGGGTCGTACCTGGCCGTGTTCATCGTCGGTGTGGGCATGTTCGGCATCTTCTTGTTCCTCACCTACTACCTGCAGCAGAACCTCCAGTTCAGCCCGATCCGAACCGGATTGGCATTCCTGCCGATGATCGCCATGCTGATCGTCACGGCCACCACCTCCACCGGGGTGCTGTTGCCGCGCTTCGGTCCGCGCTGGCTGATGTCGGGTGGGCTGCTGATCGCCGCGGGCGGCATGGTGCTGCTCACCCAGCTCACCGAGACCAGCACCTACGCCCCGCACATCCTGCCGGCGCTGCTGGTGATGGGTCTGGGACTCGGCATGTCGATGGCCCCGGCCATGCAGGGCGCGGTGTCGGGCGTGTCGCACGAGGACGCCGGAGTCGCGTCGGCGACGGTGAACACGATGCAGCAGGTCGGCGGCTCGGTGGGTACCGCGCTGCTCAGCACGATCGCGGCCAGCGCGGCCACGTCGTACGTCACGAGTCACGCCGCGCAGGCGACGAATCCGATGATGTTGCAGCAATTGGCGGCGGTGCATTCCTACACGACGGCCTTCTGGGTCGCGGCCGCGGTGTTCGCCGCCGGCAGTGTGATCACCGCGCTGGTGGTCCGCGGCGGCAAACTCCCGGCCACCGAGGGTGAGGAGAACCTCGCGCTGGTGCACTGACACCCGTCGACGATTCGCACGAGAAAGGCCCGGCCGCTGAGTGATTCAGCGGTCGGGCCTTTTGTGTGCCGTCAGGCGTTTGCGGTCGACCCGCGCGCGGTCAGAGCTCTGGGGGTCAGCGCGCGGGCCGAGCTCTCGCGGTCAGCGGGTGGCTGCCTCGTCGCGGCGCGGCAGCACCCAGTTCGGGCGCGGGAAGTGGCAGGTGTAGCCACTGGGGTAGCGCAGCAGGTAATCCTGATGCTCGGGCTCGGCCTCCCAGAACGGGCCGGCCGGCTCGATGGTGGTCACCGCGTTCCCCGGCCACAGGCCCGAGGCGTCGACGTCGGCGATCGTGTCCCGCGCGACCTGCTCCTGCTCTTCGGTCAACGGGAAGATCGTCGAGCGGTAGCTGCTGCCGATGTCGTTGCCCTGACGGTTCTTCGTCGTCGGATCGTGGATCTGGAAGAAGAACGCCAGGATGTCGCGGTAGGTGGTGACGGTGGGGTCGAAGACGATCTCCACCGCCTCCGCGTGACCGGGGTGGTTGCGGTAGGTGGCGTGATCGTTGGAGCCGCCGGTGTAGCCGACTCGGGTCGAGATGACGCCGGGCTGTCGACGGATCAGATCCTCGACGCCCCAGAAGCATCCGCCCGCAAGCACTGCGGTCTCGGTGCCCGGTGTGCGGGTGATGTGTCCGTCGTCGTGGGTTCCGCTGGTCATGATGCGTTCTCCTCGCTGTGGTCGGTGGTGGTGTCGGTGGTGTTCTCGAACAGGCTGCGGAACTGCCCGTAGCCCTGCTCCTCGAGTTCACCGGCCGGAATGAACCGCAGTGCCGCCGAATTCATGCAGTAGCGCAGTCCGCCGTCGGCGCGCGGGCCGTCGGTGAAGACGTGCCCGAGGTGGCTGTCGGCGTATGCGGAGCGCACCTCGGTGCGCGACATGAACAACGTGCGGTCGGTGCGGGTCGAGACCGCGTCGCCGGTGATCGGTCGGGTGAAGCTGGGCCAGCCGGTGCCGCTGTCGTACTTGTCGGTGGACGCGAACAGCGGCTCACCCGAGACGACGTCGACGTAGATACCTGGCTCGTGGTTGTCCCAGTACTCGTTGCGGAAGGCCGGCTCGGTGCCGTCCTGCTGGGTCACGCGGTACTGGTCGGCGCTGAGCTTGCTCAACGCCTCGGGGGTCTTGCGATAGTCGTGGGACATCAATTCTCCTCTCCGGGCCACCGCTGGCTGCGGTGTCATCAGGAAGAACAGCATCGGGTGCGGTTTTGGTCCCAGACCGAGAAATCGCTTGAAATGCCGGACCGATAGCGCCATCGTCGGATGCGTGCACACTCCCGACGGCCTACTGATCCGCGACGAGTCGCCCGAGGACGCCGAGGCGATCCGGGAGGTGACGGGAGCGGCGTTCGAGCTCAACCCGTACTCCGACGGCAGCGAGCCGGCGATCATCGATGCACTCCGCAACGCGGGCGCGCTGTCGATCTCGATGGTGGCCGTCGTCGGCGACGATCTGGTCGGCCATATCGCGTTCAGTCCGGTGACCATCGACGGCCGCGATCTGGGTTGGTTCGGCGGCGGGCCGTTGTCGGTGACTCCGACCTTCCATGGCCGCGGCATCGGAAGTGCGCTCGTTCGGTCCGGTCTGGCCCGATTGGAAGAAATCGGTGCTGCCGGTTGCGTATTGGTCGGCGACACCGACTACTACCGACGCTTCGGATTCGAGCGTTCGTCGACACTGCGGTACCCGGCGGCCGACGACCACTTCATGGCGTTGACGTTGCGCGAGCCGACACCGTCCGGGGAGGTCGCTTTTCACCCCGCGTTCGGTGATGGGTAGGCGTAGACGGCCTGTGACCCGTCACGCCGATACGATTCGCGCGTAGCGTCGGGTCATGGCAGAAGAATCGCTCGATCCCAGCGTTGCCCCGTCCGGTCAAGGTTGCGTCGAATGCCTTGCCTCCGATTCCGGATGGTGGTTTCACCTGCGGCGCTGTGCCGCGTGCGGCCACATCGGCTGCTGCGACAGCTCGCCGGCCCAGCACGCCTCGCATCACGCCGCCGACACCGGCCACCCCTACATCCAGAGCTTCGAGCCGGGCGAGGACTGGTTTTGGGACTACACGTCGAATCAGTTTGCGGAGGGGCCTGAGCTGGCCCCGCCGACGAGCCATCCGGTCGACCAGCCGATCCCGGCACCGGCCGACCGGATTCCGCCGAACTGGCAGGAACTTCTGAACTGATCGGGCGCGGTTCCGATTCCGTGGTCGGCGCGTCCCGGCGGGCTTCTGCTTGCTTGCTCCCCCACCAGGACTCGAACCTGGAATGCCTGAACCAAAATCAGAAGTGTTGCCGATTACACCATGGGGGACTACTGCGGAGACGATTGTGCCACAGGGCGGCCGGACCGCACCGGGGTGGCGACCGCAGCGATGTCCGACGGTAAACGCGGGTCGAATCGGTAAACGCGGGTGGTAGAGCCGCCGCGTCTACCAACTCGACCCGCGTTTACGGCCAGTCAGGCCGACCTCAGTCCTTCGGACCGCCGGCCACGTAGACCACCTGACCCGACACGAACCCGGCGCCCTCGCTGATGAAGAACGACGCGGTGTGCGCGATGTCCTCGGGCCTGCCGGTCCGGTTCACCGGGATCTGCGACGCGGCGGCCTTCTTGAAGTCCTCGAACGGCACGCCCACCCGGGCGGCGGTGGCCGCGGTCATGTCGGTCTCGATGAAACCAGGGGCGATCGCATTGGCGGTGACCCCGAACCTGCCGAGTTCGATGGCCAGGGTCTTGGTGAAGCCCTGCATGCCGGCCTTGGCCGCCGAGTAGTTCGCCTGCCCCCGGTTGCCCAGCGCCGACGTCGACGACAGGTTCACGATGCGCCCCCACCCGGCGTCCACCATGTGCTTCTGGCAGGCGCGGCTCATCAGGAACGCACCCCGCAGGTGCACTCCCATCACCGCGTTCCAGTCGTCCACCGACATCTTGAACAGCAGGTTGTCGCGCAGGATGCCCGCGTTGTTCACGAGCACAGTCGGCGCACCCAGTTCCGCGGCGACCTTGTCGACCGCGGCGTTCACCGACGCCTCGTCGGACACGTCGGCCCCCACCGCGATGGCCTTGCCACCGGACTCGTGGATTGCCTTCGCGGTGTCGGCGGCAGCCTCTTCGGTGATGTCGAGGACGGCCACGGCCAGTCCGTCGTCGGCGAGCCGCTTGGCGATGGCCGCGCCGATGCCGCGGCCCGATCCGGTGACGATTGCTGTCTTCTGGGTGCTCATCGAACTTCCTTCGTTGGTGCGTCCTGATGTGTGGCAGTCACCTTGGTTTCTATCAGGTGCCCATCGCGGAGGGCAGCGCGGCCGGTGACGGCGGCCACTGCGTAGGATCGGGCGCATTGCCGCGCAGGTTACGAGGCATCACCACCCGACGAACCGGATACCACCGCAGATACCGGGAGAGCACATGGCCACACAGTCCGATCAGGTCACCGCGGTGATCGTGCTTGCCGCCGGGGCGGGCACCCGAATGAAATCCAAGACGCCGAAAGTGCTGCACCGCATCGCCGGCCGTTCGCTCGTCGGTCACGTACTGCACGGCGCCGCGAGCTTCGGGCCGTCGGAGGTGGTCGCCGTGGTGAGCCACGAGGGTGAGCGGGTCTCCGACGCGATCGACGAGGTGGCGTCGGTGCTCGAGCTGCCCTACACCGTCGCCTGGCAGGACACCCCGCGCGGCACCGGCGACGCCGCCAGGGTCGGATTGGCGGCGCTGCCGGCAACGTTCGACGGCACCGTGATCGTGACCGCCGCCGACGTGCCACTACTCGACGTCACCGTGCTGCGCGGACTCGTCGACACGCACATCGCCGACGGCGGTGCCGCGGTCACCCTGACCAGTTTCATCGCCGACGAACCGACCGGCTACGGCCGGATCATCCGCACCAACGACGGATCGGTGCAGGCGATCGTCGAAGAGAAGGACGCGACCCCGGCCCAGCGTCCGATCACCGAGGTCAACGCGGGTGTCTACGCCTTCGACGCCGCCGCCCTGCGGACCGCACTCGACAAACTCTCCACGGACAACGCGCAGGGCGAGTTCTATCTGACCGACGTCGTCGAGATCGCCCGCGACGCGGGCCACGCCGTTCGCGCCTTCACCGTCGACGACCCGATGCTGGTGGCCGGCTGCAACGACCGCGTCCAGCTCGCCGACCTCGGCGCCGAACTCAACCGCCGCATCATCCGCCGCCACCAGCTCGCCGGCGTCACCGTCGTCGACCCGTCGAGCACCTGGATCGACGTGGACGTCGAGATCGAGGCGGACGTGCACATCGACCCGGGTACCCAGCTGCACGGGCACACCCACATCGGTGCGGACGCGGTGATCGGCCCCGACACCACGCTGACCGACGTGGTGGTGCGACGCGGCGCCACGGTGATCCGCACCCACGGCTCCGACGCAGTGATCGGCCCCGACGCCACCGTCGGCCCCTTCGCCTACCTACGCCCGGGCACCCGCCTGGGCGCGCACGGCAAGATCGGCACCTTCGTGGAAACCAAGAACGCGATGATCGGCGATCACAGCAAGGTGCCGCACCTGACCTACGTCGGGGACGCGGTGATCGGCGAGGAATCCAACATCGGCGCGTCGAGCGTGTTCGTGAATTACGACGGGGTGAACAAACACCAAACGGTGATCGGATCGCACTGCCGGACCGGATCGGACAACATGTTCGTCGCTCCGGTACAGGTCGGTGACGGCGCGTATACCGGGGCAGGTACGGTCGTGCGGGAAGACATCCCGCCCGGCGCCCTCGCGGTGTCGGCGGGAACACAACGGAATATCGAGGGTTGGGTGGTCCGAAAGCGTCCGGACACCGCGGCGGCGCGCGCGGCGGTTGCTGCCGGCGCCGACGAGCCCCGACCCACGCAGCCCGGCGTCTGACCAGCCCGGCGTCTCACGACGCCCTCCCCGGCCCGATCGAGTAGAAGAGTTCCAATGACCTGGACGACCGACAACCAGAAGAACCTGATGCTGTTCTCGGGGCGCGCACACCCCGACCTCGCGCAGGCCGTCGCCGACGAGCTCGGTGTCAAGGTGACGCCGCAGACCGCCCGCGACTTCGCCAACGGCGAGATCTTCGTCCGCTACGAGGAGTCGGTGCGCGGGTCGGACGCATTCGTGATCCAGAGCTGCCCGAAGCCGCTGAACAAGTGGGTCATGGAGTCGCTCATCATGATCGACGCCCTCAAGCGCGGTTCGGCGAAACGCATCAGCGTGGTGCTCCCCTTCTACCCGTATGCACGCCAGGACAAGAAGGCCCGCGGCCGTGAGCCCATCTCGGCCCGCCTCATCGCCGATCTGATGAAGGCCGCCGGCGCCGACCGCATCATCTCGGTGGACCTGCACACCGACCAGATCCAGGGATTCTTCGACGGCCCCGTCGACCACATGCACGCCCAGGGGCAGCTCTCGGAGTACGTGCGCGGCAAATACGGCATCGACAACCTGGTGGTTGTCTCCCCTGATTCCGGCCGGGTGCGTGTGGCGGAGAAGTGGTCGGATGCCCTCGGTGGCGCACCGGTCGCGTTCATCCACAAGACCCGCGACCCGATGGTCGCCAACCAGATCGTCGCGCACCGCGTGGTCGGCGAGGTGGTGGGCAAAACCTGTGTGGTGATCGACGACATGATCGACACCGGCGGCACCATCGTCGGCGCGGTCAGCAAGCTCAAGGAAGCCGGCGCCGGAGACGTCATCATCGCCACCACCCACGCCGTGTTCTCCGACCCGGCCGCCGAACGCCTGGCGAACTCGGAGGCCGACGAAGTGATCGTCACCGACACGCTGCCGATCCCCGAGGAGAAGCGTTTCGACAAGCTCACCGTGCTGTCGATCGCCCCGCTGCTCGCCCAGACCATCCGCGAGGTTTTCGAAAACGGCTCGGTGACAAGCCTTTTCGACGGCATCGCGTAACCGCCGGGAGAGGCGATGCCGGCCACCGCCGGCCGGCGCGACTGGGCGGCGGTGATCTCGCTGGGCCTCGGTGTGTTCACCCTCACCACCACCGAGATCATGCCGATCGGGCTGTTGCGGCCCATGGCCACCGACCTGGGCGTGTCCGAGGGCCTGATCGGATTGACGGTCACCTTCTTCGCGTTCGTGGCCGCGATCAGCGCGCCCACCCTCGCCTCGGCGACACGACGGCTCGACCGGCGGCCGGTCCTGCTGGCCGTGATGGCCTCATTCGTGATCGGCAACGCCCTCACCGCAGTGACCGTCGGCTATCCGATGCTGGTGGTGGTGCGCATGGTGATCGGGGTGGCACTCGGCCTGATGTGGGCGATCGTCGCCGCCACCGCGGTGCGTCTGGTGCCGCCGGCATCCGCCGTCCGGGCCACGACGATCGCGTTCTCCGGCGTCTCGCTGGCATCGGTGCTGGGCCTCCCGGTGGGCACCCTGGTGGGACAGTTGCTGGGGTGGCGCGCGTCGTACTGGGCGCTGGCCGCGCTCAGCGCGGTCACGCTGACGGCCCTGGCCGTGTTCCTACGCCCGGTGCCCGCCGACACCGGCACCATCGGCCTGCGTGGCCTTCCGGGACTCCTGCGAATGCGCGACCTGCGGATCACCCTGATGGTCACCGCACTCGTCATCACCGGCGCCTACGCCGCCTACACCTACGTGACGCCACTGGTCGTGGAGGTGATCGGCGTCGACCCCCACCTGGTGAGCGTGGTGCTGCTGGTGATGGGCGCGGCCGGGGTGGCCGGAAACTTCGGCGCGGGCGCCTTCCTCGCCCGGACCCCGTCGGTGCGTCGGTCGCTGTCCACGCTGGTCGCGTTGATCGCCGGTGCACTGCTGTTGACGCTCGCCACACTCCAGTGGCTCCCCGCGGCGCTGGTGGCGCTGGTCATCTGGGCGGTGGGATATGCCGCGATCCCCATCGGACTGCAGACCTCCGTGTTCCGGGTGGCACCGGCCTTCCGGGAGTCGGCGACAACCCTGTACTCGACGACGTTCAACCTGTCGATCGGTGTCGGCGCGCTCGTGGGCGCCGTGGCCATCGAACGCGCAGGACCGATGGCCCCGGCGGTGGTCGGGGCCGTGTGCGCGGTGGCCGCACTGGCCGTGGCGCTCACGCTGCCCGCACGGTCCCAGCCCCCCGACGAGTCGACTCTGGTACCACCGGCATCGGGGTAGTGTTCCCGGCATGCAGGTGACGATCTACCACAATCCCCGATGCTCCACCTCCCGCAACGCCTTGCATCGGCTCCGCGACGCCGGGATCGAGCCGACGGTGGTCAAGTACCTCGACGTCCCCTACACCCGCCCGCAACTCGAACGGCTCATCGCCGACGCCGGACTCACCATCCGCCAGGCGGCCCGCAAGCGTGAGGCGCTCTACAAGGAACTCGACCTCGACTCACTGCCCGAGGACAAGTTGCTCGCCGAGATGGTGGCGCATCCGATCCTCGTCGAGCGTCCGTTCGTGGTGACCGAGAAGGGCACACGGCTGGCCCGTCCCATCGAGAAAATCGACGAGATCCTGTGATGCCGATCAGGCTGTGATGCGGGTCAGGCTGTGATGCGGGTCAGGCTGTGATGCGGGTCAAGCCAGGGTGATGCGCTCCGGCAACGGTTGCACCACCGGGAGCAGCACACCGACGACGGCGCGCACGGCCGCCTTGGCGCAGTCGAAGAAGTCGAAGTAGTCGCGCCACACCGTGATCCGAGCGTCGGCCACCTCGAACCGTCCGCACACCCAGAACTGCAGAATGAAACGGCCCCAACGGATCTCGTCAATGCGTTCGGTGAGCACCACCGAGTCGTCGACGGCGATGTTGACCATGCGGTAGTTGAAACCGATCGGCGACGAATCCATCCGCCCGAACAGGCCTGCGACTCGACGTTTACCGCGAATGGTCGGGAACCCGACGTTGGTGTAGACGAGGTCGTCGGCGACATCGACCATCGCGGCGGCCGAATCGCCGCGGGCGAGGGCGTCGAGGAATCCGGTGACGATCCGGTCGGGGGTGCGCGAGGTCATGGCGCCAGTATGCCCGGCCGGCCCGGCAGCGATGTGACTTCGCCGCAGACCATCGGCTATCATGGTCGGGTTGTCTCGGCGAGGGTGAGCAATCACCGTGATCGGCGCGGCCATCGCACTTCTCCTCGCGGGTGTCTCATCCCCGCAGGTGGTGGTGGATGTGTGCGCGGCTCGTCGCGCACATCGAACACCGACCATCCGGCCCCGTCGCACCGGGCCGCACCAGAAGGAGACCTTCATGGCCACCGAGACCGCCACCCTGGCCGTCACCACCCGCACCGAAAAGGGCAAGGGCGCCGCGCGCCGCGCCCGCCGCGAGGGCAAGGTGCCCGCCGTGCTCTACGGCCACGGCACCGATCCGCAGCACCTCAACCTGCCAGCCCGGGAACTGGCCGCCATCCTGCGCAACAGCGGCGTGAACTCCGTCATCGACCTCGACATCGAGGGCACCAGCCAGCTCGCACTGACCAAGCAGGTCGACGTGCACCCGATCCGCAACTACATCGAGCACGTCGATCTGCTCGTCATCAAGCGCGGCGAGAAGGTGACCGTCGAGGTCACCATCGTGATCGAGGGCGACGCCGCCCCGGGCACCCTGGTGATGCAGGACGCCAACACCGTCGAGATCGAGGCCGACGCGCTGTCGATCCCCGAGCAGATCGTCGTCGACGTGGAGGGCAAGGAAGCCAACACCTCCATCCACGCGTCCGACCTCGTCCTGCCCGAGGGTGTCGAACTCGTCACCGACCCCGAGGTGCTGATCGTCGCGGTCAACGAGGCGCCGAGTGCCGCCGACCTCGAGGAGGAGGCCGTCGAGGCAGGCGCCGAGGTGCCGTCGGAGGCCTCTGAGGAGTCCGAGTAATCACCACCTCCACATTTCCCGTGGTGACAGTCAGTGAAACTCATCGTCGGACTGGGTAATCCCGGACCGAAATACGAGCGGACCCGCCACAACATCGGCGCGATGGTCGCCGATCATCTCGTCAGCGCGGCCGGCGAACGGTGGAAGGTACACAAGCGCTCCGGCGCCGAGGTGGCACCGATCACCGTCGCCGGCCGTTCGGCGCTGGTGGCCCGGGCGCGCACGTACATGAACGACACCGGCCGCCAGATCGGCCCGCTGGCCAAGTTCTACTCCATCGGGCCCGACGACATGATCGTCCTGCACGACGAACTCGACATCGACTTCGGGCTCGTACGGCTCAAGTCCGGGGGCGGCGAGGGCGGCCACAACGGACTGCGCTCACTCAGTCAGGCCATCGGCACCCGCGACTACCTGCGGGTACGGCTCGGTATCGGCCGCCCCCCGGGACGGCAGGACCCCGCCGACTACGTGCTCAAACCGTTCCCGGCGTCGGCGAGAACCGAGGTCGACCTGCTCATCGGGCGCGGCGCCGACGCGGTGGACCTGCTCGTCTCGTCGGGACTCGAGGCCGCCCAGAACGTGGTGCACACGTGGTGACCGCGACGGGCTGTGCTCCTTATGGAGGTCGTCGTCTCGCTGCGCCGAGGTGATCTCGGTGCGAGACTGATCGGGTGTCGGACGCCGCGCTGAGCCTCACGGTGCTCGGTGTGACCGTTGCGCTGTTCGTGTGGAACCGGCTGCCGGTAGGACTGGTGGCCGTCGGGTCCGCCCTGGCGCTCTACTTCCTGGGCCTCATCGACGTCGCCGGCATCACCACCGGACTCGGCCAGAACGTCATCGCCTTCATCGCCGCACTCTTCGTGGTCAGCGAAGGCCTGGAGGCATCCGGCATCACCGCCTGGATCGGCAAGCTGCTGGGCCGGATGGCCGGTACCAGCGCGTTGCGGGTGGTGCTCACGATCTGTGTGCTCGCGGCGATCCTCAGCGCGTTGATCACGATCAACGGTGCCGCGGCGGCGCTCGTCCCGGTGGCCGTGTCGGTGGCGCGGCAGGCGGGTCTGTTGCCGTCGAGGGTGCTGATGCCGTTGGCGTACGCGGCCAGCGCCGGGTCGCTGCTGACCTTGAGCGGAAGCCCGGTCAACGTGATCGTCGACGAGGCCGCCCGCGAATCCGGTTCGGGTTTCGGCTATTTCGGGTTCGCGCTGATCGGCGTGCCGTTGGTGCTGGTGACCCTCGCGGTCGTCGCGGCCCTCGGCGACCGGCTCGTCCCCCAACGCGAGTCGCTGTCGTTGCCCGCCGATTTCAGCGACTACCTCGCCGACGTCCTCGACCACTATCAGCTGTCGGGACTCGCCGACACCGATACGAGGATCTTCCGGCTGCACGTCGAACCGGGCTCCGACCTCGTCGGCCGTGTGATCCGCAAGGCCCTCACGCCTGACGACGCGGTGACCGTCGTCGGCAGTCAGTCGGGAACCAACGGCCAGGTGGTGGACTCGGGCCACCAGCTCCAGGAGGGCGACGTCGTGGTGGTGTCGGGCACGTCGGCGGCCGTGGAGGGCTACGCGCGCACACACGACCTGACCGTCGAAGATGTCGTCGGGCGACGTGAGAGCAAATCGCAGCGCCGACAGTTGATCGACCGCGACAGCGGGGTCAGCGAGGTGGTGATCGCGCCGCGTTCGCAGTGGGTCGGGACCAAAGCGTTCCCGGGGATGGTGCGCGGCGACGACGGACTGCTCGTCCTCTCGATCCACCGGCGCAACAGTGACGTGGGCGCCCACGCGGTGGATCTGCAGGAGGGCGACACCCTGCTCATGCACGGCACCTGGCAGGCGGTCGACGCACTGTCGGGCAGCCAGGGGGTGCTCAAGGTGGCCTCCACCGAACAGGTTCGCCGGCAGACCGTGCCGTTGGGTCACACCGCTCCGCGCGCCGCGATCATCCTGGTCGCCATGATCGTGCTGCTGTCCACCGGCGCGGTGCCGGCGGTGGTGGCCGGTCTTCTCGCCGCCTGCGCGATGGTGCTGTTCAAGGTGGTCACCGTGGAGCAGACCTACCGGGCGATCCCGTGGCCCACCCTGGTGCTGATCGCGGGGCTCATCCCGATGTCGGATGCGATCACCTCCAGCGGCGGCGCCGACCTCATCGCCCGGCCGATCGTCGACCTGGTGCAGGATCAGAGCCCGTATGTGCTGTTGATCGCCCTGTTCGTGCTCACCGCCACCCTGGGACAGTTCATCAGCAACGCCGCGACGGTCCTCATCGTCATCCCGATCGCACTGGTCGCGGCCGCCGACGTGGGTGTCGCCGCGCAACCGATCCTGATGCTGGTGTGCGTGGCCGGTGGGGCGTCACTGCTCACCCCCATCGCCACGCCGGCGAACATGATCGTGATGAATCCGGGCGGCTACCGTTTCGGTGACTACTGGAGACTCGGCGCGGTTCTGATGGTCTGCTGGCTGCTGATCGCCGTGCTCCTGATCCCGGTCTTCTGGCCGCTGTCCGGTTGAGCACCGGTTGATCGTCGCACCGGCACCGCACGCCTGGCCGTTCGCGCGTGACGGTTTCCTTCCCGCGCATGCAATCGCATGCGCGGGAAGGAAACCGCGCAGCGGGATCGTCGTCCCGACGGCCGGGAGTACGGACTTGCGGCCCTTGCCGGACCGATTGCGCTCGCGCCTAGACTCATCGAAGGGTTGGGGGACCTAGAATGTAGTGCGCAAAACCCTCAAAGGAGCTCCATGACACACCTCGCAGTCAACGCCGGACACCCCAATGTCGCGATGCTCGGCATCGGCGCGTGCCGGCCGAAACGCCTCGTCAGCAACGACGAGGTGTGCGAGGTGCTCGACAGCTCCGACCAGTGGATCTACGACCGCAGTGGCGTGCGCAATCGCCGTTGGATCAGTGGTGAGGAGACCGCGCGGTCGCTGGCCGCCGTCGCCGCCGAACGCGCCATCGCCAACTCGGGGATTCCGAAGGAGAAGATCGGCGCACTGGTCCTGGCCACCAACAGCTGGAAGACCAAGATCCCCCACGGCGGACCGATCGTCGCCTACGACATCGGCCTCAACGGCATCCCCGCCTACGACATCGCGGCCGGCTGCGGTGGGTTCGGATACGCGCTCGGTGTTGCCGCCGACACGGTGCGTGCCGGTTCGGCCGAGTACGTGCTGGTGGTGGGCGTGGAAACCCTGTCGGTGGTGCTCGAGCCCACCGACCGCAACACCGCCTTCATCTTCGGTGACGGCGCGGGCGCGGTGGTGGTGGGTCCGAGCGAGGAGAACGGGATCTCGCCCACCGTGTGGGGCAGCGACGGCGAGAACGCCGAGGCCATCGGGCAGAACTACGACATCCCCGAGTACATGGACCGCGCCCAGGAATACCAGCACAAGGACCCCGAGACCGATCCGGTGGGCCGCATGGTGATCACCATGCAGGGACCGCGCGTGTTCCGTTGGGCCGCGATCACCTTGCCCAAGGCGCTCTCGACGGTGCTCGAGACCTCCGGGGTGCGCGTCGACGACATCGAGGTGTTCGTCCCGCACCAGGCCAACGCCCGCATCAACGAATTGATGCGCAAGAACCTCGGTCTGCCCGACGACATCCCGATGGCCAACGACATCGAGAACACCGGCAACACGTCGGCGGCGTCGATCCCGCTGGCCATGGAGGAGATGCTGGCCACCGGCAAGGCCAAGGGCGGCCAGACTGCGCTGCTCCTCGGTTTCGGCGCGGGCCTCTCCTACGCCGGTGCGGTGGTCACCCTGCCGCCGGCGCCGGAGATCACCAGCTTCGACGACCTCGACAACGCGTAGCGCCTCCCGCGGCTCGTCCGGCGCGTCTGGAGCCTGCCCCGTCGCCTCCCGCTGCGCCATTTCCTTCCCGCGTCGGTAATTCCATGCGCGGGAAGGAAATGGCGACGCGGGAGAGTGGCTGTGGACACGGATCGAACCGCTCGTCGGGCGGCTCCGTCCAACACTTCATGACCGCATATCCACACGACCGTTTCGGCCTCATTCGCCGAGAAGCGGCACTTCGCCGCGGTATCAGCGACAACCAGCGCGCCAAGGACGTCGCCGACGGTCGGCTCATCCGGCTCGCGCCCGGTGTCGACGTCGAAACCCGCGACGAGTTCGACGGTCACGAGGGCGCCCAGAAGCTGCATCGGCTCAGGTCGATCGCCGCCGCGACGTCGAATGCGACGACAGGCCGACCGCTCCCACTCAGTCACACGTCCGCGGCGGCCATGCACGGGTTACCCCTGCTCAAACCCGACGTCGAGCGAGTACATGTGATCGCCGGCTCGTCGAATGGAGGCTCGGTGCGCGGACTCCGGCACGTTCATGCGGCGACGATCGGACATGACGAACTGGTGCGGGTCGACGGGATCGAGGTCACCACACTCGAACGAACTGCGGTCGACGTGGCGACCATGGGCGACTTCGCCCAAGCGTTCGCCGTGTTCGACCAGGCATTGCGACTCGGCGCAGACCGAGCCCTCGTCGAGGAGATGCTCGCGCGGGGTCGCCGACGCGGTGGGAAGGTCGCCAAGGATGCGCTGCGGTGGGCGACCGGGCGCTCCGACAGTGTCGGCGAATCGTGGAGCTACGCGCAGATGATCGAGGCCGGAATCCCGCTCCCACGCCAGCAACACCGAATTCGTGCGGCCTCCGGGCGTGCGTATGTCACCGACTTCGACTGGGAGTGGACTCTCGTCGGAGAGTTCGACGGCTTGGTCAAGTACGGCCGCTACCGACGTCCGGGGGAATCCGTCGCCGACGCGGTGGTCCGCGAGAAGTGTCGTGAGGACGAGATCAGGGACACCGGTCCACGGGTGATGCGCTGGACGTGGACCGAACTCGAACGCGACGTGGTGATTCCCAGGCTGCGGTCACGGCTGAGCTCGCTCGGGCTCCTCGCGGCCTGACACACCCCGGTGACAATGATCCCGCTGCGCGATTTCCTTCCCGCGCACGGGATCCCGTGCGCGGGAAGGAAATGGTGACGCGCGAACGGCCCACCTAGGCGTTCTCCTTGCGGAACACCGCCGTTCCCCACCACGTGCCCAGCGCCGCGAGAATCACCGCGGCGAACAGACCCCACGCCACCGTCGACGTCATGATGTCGCCGACGAACGATCCGCGCACCGCGTTGACGACCCACTTGAACGGCATGAAATCGCTCAGCGACTGCAACCATTGCGGACCCAGCGTCATCGGCAGCAGAATCCCCGACAACAACAGCACCGGCATCATCACCATGTTGATGACCGGGGCCATCACGTCCTCGCTCTTGGTGGTCAGCGCGAGCGCGTTGGACGCCGCGGCACAGGCACCACCGACCAGCAGGGTGATCGCGATTCCGACGATCACCCCGAGCACCGACCCACGCATACCCATCACGTAGCCGAGCAGCACCAGGATCACCGACTGCACAAACAGTTGCAGCACGTCGCGCAACAATCTGCCCATGAGCAGTGCGGTGCGGCTGGCCGGGGTGACGCGCTCGGCCTCGACAACCCCTTCGCGCCACTCCCCGATCAGCCCGAACCCGGCGAAGAACGCACCGAACATGCCGAGTTGCACCAGCAGGCCCGGAACGAGAAAGGTGTACGCGTTGTCGGCGCCGCCGGGAAACTGGCCGACGATCGGCTCGAGCAGCGGTCCGAACAACAGCAGGTAGAGCACCGGCTGCATGATGCCGATGAGCACCCACGCCGGGTTGCGCAGGTTCATCCGGATCTGACGCCGGAACACGATGGTCGATTCGCGCGCGAAACTCATCGGATCACTCCCTCGTTCTCGAGTTCGGTGACGGCCGGATGCTCGGTCGCCGACTCGGCGTCGCGCAGCGACCGCCCGGTCATGGTGAGAAAGACGTCGTCGAGCGTGGGCCGGATGACCTCGATCGATTCGAGCGCGACACCCGACGCATCGAGTTCGCGGAGCAGTCCGGGCATCACCCGGCCCGCCCGTCGGACGCGACCGCGGACGTGGCGCCCGTCGGAGTCGACGGATTCGGCCACCGCCGAGAGCTTCTGCGCCGCCACCCCGACCTGGGCGTGGTCGTCGACCTGCAGGTCGACGAGGTCACCGGACACGTGCTCCTTGAGGTTGTCGGAGGTGTCGGCGGCGACGATCCTGCCGTTGTCGATGATGATGATGCGGTCCGACAGTTCGTCGGCTTCGTCGAGGTAGTGGGTGGTGAGGAACACCGTGGCGCCACGGTCGGTGCGCAGCCTCCGGATGTGGTCCCACAGGTTGGCGCGCGCCTGCGGGTCGAGGCCCGTGGTGGGTTCGTCGAGGAACACCAGGGTGGGGTCGTGGACCAGCCCCATCGCGATGTCGAGGCGGCGTTTCTGCCCGCCCGACATGTTCTTGGGCATCCGGTTCCACAGGCCGTCGAGCTGCAGTTGGTCGAACAGTGCCTTGCCGCGACGGGTGGCGTCGGCCCGCGACAGCCCGTACAGCATCCCGTGGTCGACCACCTCGTCGCCGGCCTGCGCCTGGCTGAACGTTCCGCCGGCCTGCGAGACGTATCCGATGCTGCGTCGCACCATCACGGATTCTCGGATGACGTCGTAACCGTTGACCGTGGCGGTTCCCGCGGTGGGTCGTAGCAGCGTGGTCAGCATCCGCAGTGTCGTGGTCTTACCCGCTCCGTTGGGTCCGAGAAACCCCACCACCTCACCCTCGGCGATCTCGAGATCGACGCCGTCGACGGCGCGGACCTCGCGTTTGTTCTTTCCACGGCCGGTCATGAAGGTCTGGACCAGACCCTCGGCCTTGATCATCGTGTTCGTCATCGGTTCCCTCACCCACGTATTGACTCCGCTGCGATCCATGATTCATCGGCAGGGGGACAATCACTGTCCTCTGATCGCGGTACGTTGACCGCTGCGCCTTGATCGTCGTCCTCTGCTGTCAGAGTCCGACGACACACCGCTACTTCCGAGTAGTGCAGGTGGGTGAGTACCGTCTATGTCGGATCGCATACCGGAAGGACAACCATGACCGAGCTCGCAGAACAGACCGGCGTCAACAACATCGGCATGCTCGGCATCGGCGCATATCGACCGGAACGGGTGGTCACCAACGACGAGATCTGCGAGCACATCGACTCCTCCGATGAGTGGATCTACACCCGCACGGGCATCAAGTCCCGGCGTTTCGCCCGCCGCGACGAGGACGTGACCCAGATGGCCGTCGCCGCCGGCCGCACCGCGATCGCCAATGCCCTGCTCTCCGGCTCCGATATCGACGCGGTGATCCTGGCCACCAACACGCACCTGTTGATGACGCCGGCCGGCGCCACCAAGGTGGCCACCGACCTCGGCGCGAACGGGGTGCCCGCCTTCGATGTGACGGTGGGGTGCGCGGGATTCGGCTACGGCATGGCACTGGCGTCGGACATGGTGCGCGGTGGCAGCGCGACCCATGTGCTCGTGATCGGCGCCGAGCAGCTCTCGGTGACACTGGACATGACCGACCGCACCAACTGCTTCATCTTCGGTGACGGCGCGGGCGCGGTGGTGGTGGGCCCCACCGACGATCAGCAGCTCGGGCCGGTGATCTGGGGCAGCGACGGCTCGCAGTACGACGCGATCCGCCAGGACATCGACTGGGTGACCTTCCTCGACGGCGACCGCGTGCAACGCCCCTACGTGCGGCTCGAGGGCACCGCCGTGTTCCGGTGGGCGGCATTCGAGATGGGCAAGGCGGCCCAACGCGCCCTCGATGCGGCCAAGATCGGCGCCGACCAGCTCGACGTGTTCGTGCCGCACCAGGCCAACTCCCGCATCAACGAACTGCTGGCGAAGAATCTGCATCTGCGCGAGGGCACCGTGGTGGCCAACGACATCGAACACACCGGCAACACCTCGGCGGCGTCGATCCCACTGGCCATGGAGGAGCTGCTGTCCACCGGGCAGGCCAAACCGGGCGACACCGCGCTGCTCCTCGGTTACGGTGCCGGCCTGAGCTACGCCGCGCAGGTCGTGAAGATGCCGCCGGTACCGTTCGAGTGATCCGCGTTGATCGGGTGTCGGGAGCTTTGACGAGCACGTAACACGTTCGTCATTATCGCCAGCTTGGATTGGTTCATGGCGACCGACACGATGCGCCGCATGACGGTGACCGGCATCCGCGATGTTGCGCCCGATGTCCGCGAGTTCGAGTTTCGTCCGCTCGACGGCGGCGAGACCCCCTGGTATGAACCGGGTTCACACATCGGTGTGGAGCATCATGCTGCGGCGAATCCCGAGGTGAACGCCTACTCGCTCACCGGAGACGGGGTTGCCCCCGATGCCTACCGGATCTCGGTGCTGCGATGCGGACATGGTGGCGGATCGGACTGGCTGCATCACAATGTGCGGGTCGGCGATGAGATGAACGTCCAGGGTCCGGTGGCCGCGTTCCGGCCCGTCGCCCGGGCCCGCCGACACCTGCTCATCGCAGTGGGCATCGGTGTCACCCCGATCCTGTCGCACCTGCGCGCAGCGCGCCGCTGGGACCGAGAGGTCACTGTCCTCTACGGCTACTCGCCCGAGCGGGCGCCACATCTCGAAGAGCTCATCGCCGAAGCGGGCCCCGATCTCGTGCTGGCCTGCGGTCGAGGTGAGATCACCTCTCGCACTGAACATCTGATGTCTGATCAGCCGATCGGTACCTACGCCTACGCGTGTGGCCCGGCCTCCTACCTCGACGACCTCGAGGAAGTCGCACACGCGCTGGGGTGGCCGAGAGACCGTCTGCGGATGGAGCACTTCGCGGGGCGCGAGCTCGACGCGGGTGATCCTTTCACCGTGCGGGTTTCCTCCACCGGCGCTCGGATCGACGTGCCGTCGGGCGTGAGCCTGCTCGACGCACTGCAGGCCAACGGCATCGCGGTGCCCAACATGTGCCGGCAGGGCGTGTGCGGGCAATGCCGGGTCGAGATCGTCGCGGGCGCCGCGGTACATCGCGACATGCTGCAGGACGACGCGGAACGCTCCGGCAACGGTCAGCTCTTCGTGTGCGTGTCGCGCGGTGTCGACGACTCCCTGGAGGTGGCACTGTGACGGCCGTCGGTCGCGAATACGCGACGACCGACCGCCGGCGCAAGGGAGATCTGTCCCCAGCGCCCGCGCCACTGTCGCTGCCGCGCTGGCCGCACATCCCCGCCCCACCCGATCCCACGGCAGTGGCGTACCTGGTGATCGGAGTCGGCGCGACCGGCAGTCGGCTGTCTCTCGAATATGCCGCTGCACTGGGTGTTCCGGCCACAGTGCGAACCATGACTCGGCTCGATGACGATCTCGATCAGATCATCGCCGACGTGTCGCGGATGCTCGTAGGACATCGGGTGTGTGCCATCGGACCCGAAACGGAGTTACTCCGGTTGGCCGCGATCTTCGATACCGCAGGACTTCTCGAGAGCGAGTTCAGCATGTGCGCCACCTCGACCGACGAGCTCACTGTGTACTGCGTGCACTGCTCGGCCACCACCGTGGCCACGGCCACGCCTGAGGATGTCGTGCGTTGCTCCGGTTGCCGCCGCCACCTGTACATCGACCCGCACGTCTCCCGACGTAAGGCGGGATACCTCGGAACCGACGCCTACTCCCAGGAGTTGCGATGACCGTCCCCAGCTACTATCCGTGGCCCTTCGATCGCGGGTCCACCACCTTCCGCTACTCGGTGAACGTCTCGCGCGCAAGAGAACTCGCGCACACCGCGGTAGGATCATGGGGCCGTTGGGTGGTCGAGGTGGAGGACGACGATCAGTACGTCGCCGCCTGCCGCGCCCGCGAGCACATCCTCGCCGAGGATCCGCGTCGCCTGCAGATGATGGATCACATGCGGCCCGGCTGCTGGGATCTGGTGATGTTCTACCTCCGTGAGCTTGCCGATGCGCGACCGGACGTGATGTCGCTGCGCGCCGACGGCGATCACCATGTGTGGTCCAATGCGCTTCTCGGCCAAGAGATCCGTTTCCGCTACGGCGACGACGACACCGTGCCGAACGGACCGCTCGGCTTTGTGGGCTCCCAAGTGCCCGAGGACCTCCTGCTGCTGAGCGAGCGCGACGGGCAGCTCTGGTTCGACGCCGGCGTGGTGACCTTCGCCGGGAACTGGTCGATCGACTTCGACCTGGGCATGAGCTTCCACCAGATCCACTCTCCGGTACCGCGATTCACCGGCGAAGGCCACACCAACGCGGCCGAACAGTTTATGCGCAGGCTGACCCCGGACGACATCTACCGCCGCACCAACTGGACGTTCTCCTCCACCGGCACGCCGCGGCTGGACACTAGCCTCGAGTCGATGCCCACCTGGGGCTGGGAGATGCCCGCACTCATGGCCGCCGGTGAGTGGGGCCGGATACAGCTGCGCGTGGAGACCGAACATTTCATCCGGCTGCCGTCGAGCGGTGCGCTGGTGTTCAGCATCCGCACCACGATGCTCTCCCTCGCCGATATCGCCACCGTGCCCGAGTGGGCCGAGCAGATGGTCTCGATCGTGACCGAACTACCCGACGACATGGCCGAGTACAAGGGCATGACCGACTACCGCGAGCCCGCGATGGCTTGGCTCGCCGAGGCGGCGGGATTGTCCGCCGTCACCGAACGGTCTGCGTGATCACCCCCAGCTGGGCGCCGACGATCGAAGTGAGTCGTTCTTCCACGTCGATGCCGGGTGCGGCGAGGTCGATGATGCCTGCCGCGTAGCTGAGGTCGTAGCCGTCCATGGTGGCCAGGATCGAGTCGACGATCTCCTCGACCTGCATCACCGGGGTGAAGTCACCGCTGCTGATTCCGTCAATGATGGCTGCGCGCAACGGTTTTGCCCATTCCGCATGAATCGCGGTGATGCGCTCGCGCTGCGAGGGATTGCGGGCGGCCGACGCGGCGAATTCCACCCAGAGGCGGCTGCGCTGCCGGAAGTCGCCGACACCTCGGTAGGCCCGGATGGCGCGGGTGATCCGCGACCAGGGGTCACCCCCTGCGTCTGCGATCTGCTGGATCTCGCGCACCACCCCAAGCGTGTACGAATAGAACGCGGCGTCGATGAGCTGGTCGCGGGTGGCAAAGTGATGTTGTAGCGCCCCTACCGACAGCCCGCACGAGCGCGCGATGTCGGAGAGCCGCACGTTATCCACACCGCGTTCGGCGATCGTCTCGACCGTCGCAGTGAGGATCTCGTGTCGGCGTTCCTCACTCAGGCCGCTGCTCCGGGCACCCATGGGCAACGACTCTAGTCGAACGCCCCCGGGCATCAGAGCGAGTCGGTGGTCTCCTTTGCCCCCGGAGCGCTAACCGCAGCGGGAGAGGCAGGAGAGGGAGCGACAGCGTCGGCGGTCACCACCGAGGGACGGTCGGCGTCGTCGCGGCCGAGGCCGGCATAGGCTCGGGCGATGCGCCGGACGAACTGGTGCACCCCGTCCTCCTCGGGCGCCATCGGACCGGGCAACGCGCTCTGCGAGGAGATGCCGAGCTGCACCGACTCGCATGCCGTCCAGTCCTGACGATTGGTGAGGTCCCAGAAGTCCACCGCATAGGCCGGATCGAAACCGTCCTTCTCAACAGCCGCAACGGGGAACGACCACGAACACTCGACATGAGTCGACGATGCGCTCAGCGGCCGCAACGTGTGGGTCATGATGTAATCGGGGTGCAGGCTGATGAGGATGTTCGGAAAACACACTACGTACATCACGGTACGCGACTGAAGTTCATCGAGGCCCTCGATGTTCACTCCACCGGAGCGCCCGTCGAGCGACATGGTCTGTGCGTCGGACTCCAGGTCCATCCACCCGCCCATCCACTCTCCGTCGGAATCGACGTTTTCACCACTCTCCGGCGGGGATACCCGGCACAGTTCGGGATGGATCGACGGACAGTGGTAGCACTCCTGATAGTTCTCGACGATCACCTTCCAGTTGGCGGCGATCTCGTAGGAATGGGTGGCCACCGTGCGAAGCTCGTCGGGACGGTAGGGCGCCACGATCGACTCGAGATCCCCTACATGGTCGGTGAATTCTCCTGCCGAACGCGAAGGATCGACGAACAGCCAGCCGTGCCAATCCACGACGGGCAGGGACACCAAGCCGAACTCGTTCTTGTCGAAGCCCTCGACGTCGCGGAAGCCGGGCGCGTTACGCAACGAACCGTCGAGCCGGAACGACCAAGCGTGGTACGGACACACGATGGATCGACGCTGTGCGGTGCCGCCACAGGGGATCAGTTGATGCGCCCGGTGTCGGCAGAAGTTCGCGAATGCCCGGATCTGTTCATCCTCACCACGCACCAGCAGTACGCCGCCGGCGCCGGTGTCCACCGACTTCTGGGCGCCGACGCGATCGAGGTGATCGGCGCGTCCGACACACACCCAGCCGGAGAAGATGTTGGCCTGCTCCCACTCGTGGACGTCGTCGTCGGTGTAGGCGTCCGGCGGCAGCATCCTCGCCTCGGCGAACGGGGCATAGGATCGCGCTACCTCCGCCTCAGGGAGTGGCGCCTTGGTGCCGCGCCACGAAGATCGTCGTGCCATGGTCATTCTCCTTCAGGACGTATGTGTGGGAACTGGTTGTGAGGTCGTCATTCGCCGGCGAACGCGCTTAGACCGGTGTCGGCTCCGCTGCGCCGCCCGAGCCACCGGTAGATGCCGAAACCGATCGCGATGGCCAACATGGCCGCGGCGAGCAACATGGTGGCCAGCGCATTGAGCGCCGGCGTCGGTGACGACCGTGCGGAGTTGTAGATCAGCACGGACACCGGTTCGGAGTCCGCACTTCCCGACAGATAGCGGACGATCACGAAATCGTCGATCACATCCGCGAATACGAGAACCGCACTGGCCACGATCGCCGGGACCAGCATCGGCAGGATGACCCGGATCTGCGCCTGCCAGGGCGAGGCGCCGAGATCCATCGCCGCTTCTTCGTAGGACGATCCTATCGTCGCGAGCCGCGACCTGACCAGCACCGCCGGATAGGACAACTGGAAAGTGATCAGGCCAACCACTTGCGCGGAGGTTCCCAGCGTGATGGGCAGTACCAGGTTGGTCACCACGAACAGGATCGCCACCGCGAGAAGGGTTTCCGGAATGACGAACGACATGAGCATCAATCCGTTGACACCGTTGGGAACCCGACCTCCCCAGCGATGCAACCCGGCTCCGAGCGCCACGCCGAGCGGCACGGTGATGATCGTGGTGAGCAGGCCGAGCCACAACGTCTGGATCAACGCCGAATGTAGTGTGTCGTTGCCGAACACCGATTGATCGGAACCGAAGTACCACTGGGTGGAGAATCCCTGCCACACCGACCTCGATCGGCCGTCGTTGAACGAGAACAGCACCGCGATGGCGATGGGGAGTAACGACCAGATCAGGTAACCGATCGTCACCGCAGCCAGTACGCGGGGCTTGCGCCACGGGTCGTACCACCACCTCGACAGAGCATTCATCCGATTGTCTCCCTCACGCCAGGAACCCGTCGGATCGCGATACCGAACGGACGTAATAGAACATCGGGATCAGGCACACGAGCAGGACGAGCAGGACGAACGCACCGGCCTGTCCAGTCTGCCCCGGGGTCAGCACCGTCTCGTTGATGAGATTGCCGACCATCGATGTGTTCGGCGATCCCGACAACATGTCGTTGGTGAAGTAGTCGCCGAGCATCGGCAGCGACGTGAGCATCACACTGGCGAGGATGATGGGGCGCGTCATCGGCAGGGTGACGCGCACAAAGGCCCCGGTGCGGGTTGCCCCGAGATCACGTGCGGCCTCGATGGCCGAGTCGGGCAGGCGGCCCAGGCCGGCCACCAGCGGCACGATCATGTACGGCACGTACCCGTAGACGAGGCCGAGAATCACCACCATCGCCGATCCGGACAACCAATCCACGTGCACAGGCAGCAGGCCGCCGAGGCTCAGAACGCGATTGACCAGTCCGTCGTTGGCGAGCAGGTTGACCCACGAGAGCATCCGCATCATGTAACTGATCCAGAAGGGCGCGATCAGCAGCGCGAGCAGCAACCCCTGCCAACGACCCGACTGACGAGACACAAAGTAGGCGATGGGAAACGCGATCACCAGGCAGAGAACACTGGCCAGTCCCACATAGATGACGGTACGCAAGATGGCCGGACCGAACACGCCGTCGGGCCCCACGATGTGGGTGAGGACGTACGTGAACTGAGAGGGATTCCAGTAGAACGGATTCCATTCGGGTACTGCGGTCCGAAACACCGGATCCACCCGGCCGAACACCACGGCGAGCACCACGTACAGCGGGAAGACGAAGAAGAACAGCAGCCACAATGTGCCGGGAAGTGCCAGTGCCACACCGAGTCCGGGCAACCGGACCCGTCGTCGCCGATGTGGCGACGGCGTCTCCGGCGCCGTGGGGAGCGTATCGACGGCCAGGCTCATGCGCCCGCCTTGAAGTTCTGCCACACCTGGTGCCAGGCAGCATCGTTGACGGGGCTGAGTTCGAGCAAACGGTAGCCGACGTTGAACCACTCCTCACGCACCGCCGCCTGAGCGAGTGACGGCGGCAGATAGCCCTGCTGCACCAGCGTGGCCTGATTCAGTGACTTCTGCGGAGGCTGGTACCCAATGCCACTGAAGTTCTTCAGCGCCGTGTCGGTGTCGAGCACGTGTTGCAGGAACAGATGAGCGAGCACGGGATTCTTCCCGGATTTCATGACGACCATCAGATCGTTGTCCACCAGACCTTTGCCGTCCTGCGGAAACCAATAGCGAAGTGTGTCCGGGGATTGACCTTTGGGCAGGTAGTACTGAGAGTTCACCGCGTCGCCGGACCACATCTGGGTGATACCGAGCTGTCCCGCAGGCAATTCGGTGTACATCGACGCAGTGACCTTGGGATTGGTGGCCGACTTCATGTTCGAGAGCCCGACGGAGATCTTGTCCAGATCGGCCTTCGAGTCGGTATTGACATTGGTGATCCCGTTGCGCAGCAACACCATCGCCATTGCGGTGTGCCAGTCGTCGATCAGGCCCACCTTGTTCTTGTACGACGGGTCCCACAGCGCATCGTACGGATTGGGCAGGGCGGCGATGTCGGCGCCGACTTGATCGGTACGCCAGGCGATCCCCGTGGTGTACACGGTGTAAGGCACCGTGTACCGCCAGCCCTGGTCGTACCAGGGGTTGGTGAAGACATCCCAGACGTTGGCGATGTTGCTCAGATAACTGTGATTGAGCGGCCGGATCAGATTGGCGGTGACGAGCTTGGCCAACTGGTCGTAGCTGGGAATGTACACGTCGAAGGGCACCGCCCCCGACCGGATCTTCGCGATCGACTCGTCGGCGTCGTTGAAGGTCGATACCTCCACCGTCACGCCGTACTGGCTTTCAAAGGTTTTGATCACATCGCCGGCGATGTAGTCGGCGTAACTGTAGACGAGCAGCGTGCCCTTCTCGGGCGGCAACCCGTCGGCGATCGTCTGATTGTCCTTGGCGATGGGCCACGTCACCGGATTCTGCGGTGACGCTATCCGCAGTTCGGACGTCGTCGAGTCGGAACGCTGCGCGCATGCGGTCAGTGCGGTGCCCAGCGCCGGCACCGAAATACCCAGAATCGCTGCGGCACGCAGGAAGTCACGTCGCGAGGGCTGTCGCTGTGCCATGTGTTACCTCCGGTCGGTCACGAGATGTCCCGATGCCGATTCACTCTGCGCTGAGTGTTGTACCGGCGCCGGTAGCCAACTAAGCTCACGTCAACATCACTCGACTGAACACTCAGTCAATCTAATGAGTCCACTGGGTTCGGAGGTTTCACGGTGGTTACATCTACGTCAGCTTCAGCGACACTCGACGAGGCGATAGCGGCCGAAAGCGACATCTTCATCCACCGCCAACCGGTCGGATCCGACATCGGCCGACGCGCGCGAACCGTGCTCGCCGGCGGGGCCACGTCGAGTTGGCAGATCGCTGACCCTCAGCCGGTATGGCTTGATCATGGTGCAGGAGGCCATATCTGGGACATCGACGGGAACGAGTACGTCGATCTCCACGGAGGTTACGGAGCCGCCATCGCCGGTCACGCCCATCACGCGATCGTCGATGCCGTGACCTGTCAGGTCGCGCGCGGAACCCATTTCGCGCAACCGACCGAAGACGCCATCGTGGTGGCCGCAGAACTCAGCCGGCGGTGGGGTCTACCGCTGTGGCGGTTCGCAAATTCGGGTACCGAGGCCACCATGGACGCGGTGCACCTGATGCGCACCCTCACCGGCCGCGATCTCATCATCAAGGTCGAGGGGTGCTATCACGGCCACCACGACTCGGTCCAGGTGTCGGTGCAGCCCGATCTCGCCGACGCGGGTCCCGCCGATCATCCCGTCAGTGTGCCGGCCGGCAACGGAATTCCTCGCGCCATCACCGATCTCACCGTGATCGTGCCATTCAACGACGTCGCGGCAGTGCAGCGGGTGTTCGACGAGAACCCCGGTCGCATCGCCGGCATGATCGTGGAACCCGTCATGATGAATGCGGGGATCATCCCACCGGCCGACGGCTACCTGTCCGGTGTCCGCGAGGTGCTGCACGCACACGGCGCATACCTGACCTTCGACGAGGTGAAGACCGGATTCACCACGGGGCCCGGCGGTGTGACCCGCCGCTACGGCGTGGCCCCGGACATCGTGTGCCTGGCCAAGGCGCTCGGCGGCGGACTCCCGGTGGCCGCGATCGGCGGTACCGCCGAGGCCATGTCGGCAATCGTGGACGAACGCTACGAGCAGGTGGGTACGTTCAACGGCAATCCCCTTGCGATGGCCGCCACCCGGGCAAATCTCACCGAGGTGCTCGACGACGCCGCGTACCGCCATCTCGATGCACTCGCCGCACAAGCGTCCACGGGTATCTCGGCGAGTATCGCCGCGCACCGACTCCCCTGGCACGTGATGAGTGTCGGCGCCAAGGGATGTGTGGTGTTCTCGCCCCGGCCTGTCACCGACTACCGCGGTTTCCTCGACCTCGACGGCCGATGGGGCCAGTTGCACTGGCTGATTCAGCACAACGGTGGCGTGTTCCTGCCACCCTGGGGAAAGACCGAGCAGTGGCTCATCTCGGTGCAACACACCAGCGCCGACATCGACCGGTTGATCGCGAATTTCGACCGCCTCGCGAGCCGGGCCGCAGAGGTGATCGCATGACCGGCACGTCGACAACAGGAGCGGTGAGCCTTCGCGCAATCCGTAAGTCCTTCGGCGGTGTCACAGCGGTCGACGGCGTCGATCTCGACATCGCGGCAGGTGAATTCTGCTCTCTGCTCGGCGCTTCGGGATGCGGCAAGACAACCACACTGCGGGTGATCGCCGGTTTCGAACGTGCCGACTCGGGACGAATCGTGCTCGACGGCGCCGACATCACCGATGTCGCACCGCACCGCCGACCGCTCAACACCGTGTTCCAGAACTACGCATTGTTCCCGCTGATGACGGTGGCCGAGAACGTGGCGTTCGGGCTCAAGTACCACCGGGTACGCGGCAACGACGCGCGACGCCGCGTGGCCGACGTTCTCGACCTCGTCGGTCTGTCCGCCCATGCCACGCATCGTCCGGCGCAGTTGTCGGGTGGGCAGCAGCAACGCGTCGCGCTCGCCCGGGCGCTGGTGTTGCGGCCCTCGGTGCTCCTGCTCGACGAACCGATGGGCGCCCTCGACGCCGCGCTGCGAACCCGCCTGCAACTCGAGTTGCGCACGCTGCAACGCGAGGTGGGCATCACGTTCATCCACGTCACGCACGATCAGCAGGAAGCGCTCACAATGAGCGACCGGATTGCGATCATGGCGGGTGGATCTATCGAGCAGATCGGCACACCCGAAGAGGTGTACACCGCACCGCGGACCCGTTACGTCGCGGGCTTCATCGGGAGTTCGACCCTCGTGGACGTCGAGGTACTCGAGGTATCGGGTGATCGCGCAGTGTGCCGCGCCTTCGGTGCCACGATCCGCACGGTGGCCGCTCCGGGCGTCGTCCGGGGCGCGGCCTGCTTGGTGCTCCGGCCGGAACAGGTGCAGATCACCGAGCCCACCTCAGTACCTGCCGCCGGCGACAACTCCATCGACGCCGTGATCACCGACGTGATCTATCAGGGGTCCAGTTCCGAGGTTCGCGTGCGGACCGCGACCGGCGAGCCGCTCTCCGTCGAGGTCACCAATCGCGGTGCGCGCGCGCTGATCCCACCCGGCACGCCGGTGCAGTGCACCTTCGCCACGGCGGCGGCCCGGGTACTGGCCAACTCCGCGAGGGCGACTCAGGACTCTACGCGGTCGGGCCTCACGAGTGCCACACCCAACGCGCTCTCGACGTAGGACATGGCGATCTCGTAACCGCGGTCGGGCGTCACCTCGCTGTCGCCCAGCGTGCATTGGATCGCCAGTCCGTCGAGCAGCACACAGAGACTGACAGCCAGATCGCGCGGGTCGGCCACTTCGATCTCGCCATGGGAAACAGCTTCGCGCAGAACTGTTTCGACGAGCTCGCGCCAGCGGCGATCCTGTTCTACACGCACATCGGACACCTCCGGATGCCGAGTGGCCGTGGCCCACACGTCGAGCCACAGTCCCCAGTCGCCCGGGGAGGGATCTTTGCCGCGCGGCGTGCAGCAGGAGCGGATCAGCTTGTCGAGCCGGTCGACGAACCGGGGAGACTCGCGCATCATCGCCGAGGCGCCTGTGTAGAACTCTTCCTCGTAGTGTCGCAACGCCTCGACGAGGAGTTGATCGCGCGTGCCGAAGTAGTAGATCACCAACGCCGAACTCACCTCGGCCCGTTTGGCGACGTCGGCGATCCGGGTGTCACCAAAACCGCGTTCACAAATCAAACCCGCTGCCGCAGAAAGGATACCGATTCGGCGTTCCGCATTCTCCTTGGTCGCCGGTGCCGCGTCAGCCATTGCCCGCTCCTCTCACCACCGCATCGCCTCTTCGTGAACCGGACTCGCCCAAGCGGTTTCGGTCAATTCACATGGATGTCACACCAGATCTCTTGCGGGCAATATAGCACGCCACTAGATTGAACAGTCAGTCAAATGCATTCGCTCTCACTCCCGTCCACCCGTCCCGTACCCCGCTCATCAGGACTCTCATGCCACAGATTTCGTCCGCATCGGTGTCGGCGATGCTCGATGCACGCACCATCGCGGTGGTCGGCGCGAGTTCGCGCGCCGGATCGTTCGGCGAGCGCATGGTCACCGAGGTGGGTCGCTCCAGCGGCAACCGCGAGATCTACTACGTCAATCCCCGGTACCGAACGATCGGCGATCGTCCGTGCGTGCCCGGCCTCACCGACCTCGACGCCGAGATCGATCTGGTGATGCTCGGCGTGGGCGATTCCGCGCTGCCCGAGCAGATGCACGACGCGGCGTCGATCGGCGCACGCTCGGCGGTGGTCTACGGATCGGCCCACGGTCACGAACTGCGCCACCGGATAGCCACCACTGCTCGCGACGCCGGAATGGCCTTGTGCGGCGCCGGATGTATGGGCTTTCTGAATGTCCGTACCGGCCTGCGAGCCCTGGGCTACCTCGAGCGAGCGGATCTGAGGGCAGGCCCGGTATCGCTGATCACCCACTCGGGATCGATGTTCTCGACCGTACTACGGACACGTCAGCGATTGTCGTACGATCTCGCTGTCTCCTCCGGCCAGGAGTTGGTCACCACCACCGCCGACTACGTCGACTACATCGTCACCGAGGGCGGCACCCGGGTGCTCGCGCTGATTTTGGAGACCGTTCGCGACGGCCGACGACTCCGGGAGTCGTTGCACCGGGCACGGTCTCACGACATCGAAGTGGTCATACTGGCCACTGGTGGCTCGCCGGCGGGATCGGCGATGGTGGCGGCCCACTCGGGTGCGGTGGCAGGCGATTTCGCCACGTGGGATGCGCTGTGCGCAGACTTGGGCGCGGTGCGCGCTTCCGACCTGGCCGAGTGTGCCGATCTCATCGAATTGCTGGCCAATCCGCGCCGCACCGCGCACGCCGGTGGTCGGGGACTGGCCACCGCACACGATTCGGGCGCCGAACGCACCATGACTGTCGATCTCGCCACTCAAATCGGCACGCCACTGGCAGATTTGACCCCTGAGACCCGGTCGGTACTGGCCGAGCACCTCGACGAGGGACTCGAACCCACCAACCCGCTCGACATCTGGGGCGCCGGCCGTAACACGCGAGCCCTGTTCCGGAATTGCCTGCACGCCCTGAGTGACGACCCGTCCGTCGGCGCCACCGCGCTGGCGGTGGACTTGGTGCCCGAGTACGACGGCGACACCGACTACGCCGACGCCGTCGTCGATGTGGCGTCGGCCACCGAAGAGCCGATAGTCGTGCTCGCCAATCTCGCCTCGGCGATCGATCCGAACGTGGCCCACCGCCTGCGCGGGGCGGGCATCCCGGTGCTCGAGGGCACCCGCTCGGGACTCTTCGCGCTTCGGCACCTGCTCGATGCACCTGAACGCCGTTGCGCCGCAATCCTCCCCGACGTGCACGTTAATCCCGCACGAGCCGCGCGCTGGCGTGGCCGGCTCGGCACCGGAGTGCCGATCGGCGTCGACGAGGCCGTCGCCCTGGTGGAGGACTACGGCATCCCGCAACCGCCCACACTGACAGCGCGCACCGCTGCGCAGGTGCGCGCCGCTGCCGAGGACATCGGCTGGCCGCTGGTACTCAAGACTGCCGATCCCGGGATCGCACACAAGTCCGATGTCGGCGGCGTCGTCGTGGGAATCGACGATCATGACGAACTGGCCATCACCTACGCCGACATGGCGCGGCGACTCGGTCCGCTGGTCTCCCTGCACGCGATGGCCGCGCCCGGGGTGGAACTGTCGGTGGGGGTGATCGCCGACGATCAGTTCGGACCGATGGTGGTGGTCGCCGCCGGCGGGGTCCTGATCGAGGTGATCGGTGATGCGGCCACCGCGCTACCCCCGATCGATGCCGACCGCGCCCGAGATCTGGTGAACCGGTTGACCATCCGACGCCTACTCGACCGTCATCGGGGTCGTCCGGGGGTCGACAGGGAGGCCTTGGGGAAACTCATCGTCGCGGTAGCGCAGATCGCCATCGAACTCGACGGGACCTTCGAGGCGATCGAATTCAACCCGGTGATCGCCCGCCCCGCCGGCGTCGTCGCCGCCGACGTCCTCATCTCGCCACGCACCCCATCACACCAGGATCGGACTGCCGCATGTTTGGATTGACCGACGACGAACTCGCTCTGCGCGACCGGGCCGCCCAGTTCGCCGACTACCTCATCGGCTGGGAGGTCGATGCCGAAATGGCCGGTGGACACCTGCCTTCCGACGTCACCGGCGATCACCACGAACAGGCCATCGCCCGGGGGCTGTACGCCACCAACATGCCGGTGGAGGTGGGCGGGCCCGGACTCTCAATGCTCTCGCAGGTACTCGTGCAGGAACAGGTGGGGCGCGTTACCAACGGGCTCGGCTGGGTTATGCACACACCACCGCAGTGGTGGGCGGAGGTGGCCACCCCCACACAACGTGATCGGTGGCTCATTCCGGCGGTGCGCGGCGAGCGGCACGAGTGCTATGCCATCACCGAGGAGTTCGCGGGCACCGACGTCGGCGATCTGCGTGCCACGGCCCACCGCGACGGCGACCACTACGTCGTCAACGGCGTTAAGTGGCATGTGACGTCCTACAACATCGCCGATTACTGCTTCGTTCAGGCTGTGCTCACCGGCGGCCCCCACGACGGGGATCACGTTCTGTTCGTAGTGGATCTGCCGTCGCCGGGCATCGAGGTGGTGCGCACCCCGGCCTACTCGCATCACATCGCCGACGAGCATCCGATCGTCTCCTTCACCGACGTTCGCATCCCCGCCGATCAGCTCATCGGCGCCGAAGGTGAAGGGATGACGTTCTCCCAGGACTGGTTTCGGTACGAGCGGATCATGGTGGCCGCACGGTGCGTGGGCGCGGCTTCGCGTCTCGTCGACGAGATGACCGGGTTCGCCGATGCCCGCGTCGTGGGCGGTACCCGACTCGGCGACCGCCAGCTCGTGGCCGCGATGCTCGCAGATTCGGCGGCGGAGCTCTTCGCCGCCCGCGCGATGCTCTACGCGGTGGCGCGGTCGGTCGATGCCGACGCCGACCGCAAAACCCTGCACGGGCGTGCGTCGATGGCCAAGCTGTACTGCTCCGAGATGGCCGGCCGCGTCGCAGATCGCGCCGTGCAGGTGTTCGGTGGACGCGGCTACATGCGCGAGAACGTCGCCGAACGCATGTTCCGCGAACTGCGCGTCGAGCGGATCTGGGAGGGCGCCAGCGAGATCCAGCGGGTCATCGTCGGTCGGCAGTTGCTCAACCGCGGTCCCGGCGCACTGCTCGGCGATCCGGTGCGCGTTCAGACCTCGACGTCCGGCGACGTGCCGGGCGCGACAGGATAAGGGAGACAAAATATGACCATTTCGGAGAATCCCGTGTCGATCCCCGCGATCGTGGTGGCCGACCCCACCTCGGTGGAACTCGAGGATTGGGGACCGCTGGCCGAGGCCACCGGCGAGGCGATGGCCACCCACGGCAAGACGTTGTGGACCGGCGAGGGCGACACCGAGGTCGGCGTGTGGCGCTCGGCACCGGGGCCCTCGCGGTGGCTGCTGGAGACCAACGAGTTCATCACCGTGGTGGCCGGCCGGATGACGGTCACCGAGGACGGTGGCGCACCGCTCGAGGTGGCTGCGGGTACGAGTGCGTTCTTTCCGAAGGGCTGGTCGGGGACGTGGGACATCCACGAGGAGATCCTGAAGGTGTATTCGATCTTCTGAACAACAACCACACGAATCATCGGTGCCGCTACACGCCCTTTTGCCCCCACCAGACGGCGGCCGGTAACCTCATCGGGTGAGTTCTACCGATCCGACGGGGGCCAGAGCGGCAGGCGTCGTGGCACGCGAGGCCGCACGTCGTCGCACGTTCGCGATCATTTCCCACCCCGACGCCGGTAAGTCCACCATGACCGAGGCGTTGGCGCTGCACGCACGCATGATCAGCGAGGCCGGTGCCATCCACGGCAAGGCGGGACGCAAGTCCACCGTGTCGGACTGGATGGAGATGGAGAAGGCGCGCGGCATCTCGGTGAGTTCCACTGCGCTGCAGTTCACCTACTCCCCCGACGGCTCCGATGACGCCGCCGCGGTGATCAACCTCGTCGATACCCCCGGTCACGCCGACTTCTCCGAGGACACCTATCGGGTGCTCACCGCGGTCGACGCCGCGGTGATGCTGATCGACGCCGCGAAGGGTCTCGAGCCGCAGACGCTCAAACTCTTCCAGGTGTGTCGCCACCGCGGTATCCCGGTGATCACCATCATCAACAAGTGGGACCGGCCCGGTCGCACCCCGCTCGAACTCATCGACGAGATCAGCGAACGCATCGGCCTCACACCTACACCGCTGTACGTGCCGGTCGGTATCGCCGGGGATTTCCGGGGGCTGCTCGACCGGCGGACCGGGCAGTACATCCACTTCACGCGCACCGCGGGCGGCGCCACCATCGCACCGGAGGAGATCATCGACCCCGACACCGCGCTCGAGCGGGAGGGCGACGCGTGGATCGCCGCCGTCGAAGAGAGCGAACTGCTCTCGGAGATGGGGCAGGATCACGACGAGGAACTCTTTCTCGCCGGGCAGACCTCGCCGATGATCTTCGCCTCGGCGATGCTGAACTTCGGTGTACGGGAACTGCTTGACGCGCTGGTCGAACTGGCGCCGGCGCCCGGTCCGCGCACCGGCATCGACGACACGGTCCGTGAGGTGACCGATCCGTTCAGCGCCGTGGTGTTCAAGGTGCAGGCCGGGATGGACGCCAGCCACCGCGACCGGCTGGCGTTCATGCGCATCGTGTCCGGCGAATTCGACCGCGGCATGGTGGTGACGCACGCCCAGACCGGCAAGCCGTTCGCCACCAAGTACGCGCTGACCGTGTTCGGCCGCGACCGCTCCACCGTCGACACCGCCTACCCCGGCGACGTGGTGGGCTTGGTCAATGCGATGGCCCTGGCGCCGGGCGACACCTTGTTCGACGGCCCGCGGGTACAGTTCCCACCCATCCCGTCCTTTGCGCCGGAACACTTTTCGTCGCTGCGCGTCACCACCGCCGACAAGTACAAGCAGTTCCGTAAGGCGATGGATCAGCTCGACAGCGAAGGCGTTGTGCAGGTGCTGCGCAACAACACTCGCGGCGACGCCTCGCCGGTGCTCGCCGCCGTCGGGCCCATGCAGTTCGAGGTGGTGACCGCACGGATGAAGACCGAGTTCAACGTCGACACCGTGATCGAGCCGCTCGGCTACTCGCTGGCGCGACGCACCGACGCGGACAGCGCCCCCGAACTCGACCGCCAGCGGGGAGTGGAGGTGTTCACGCGCACCGACGGCGCGCTGCTGGCCCTGTTCAGTGACAAGTGGCGGCTGCAGTACATCGAGAAGGAACACGCCGACCTCACCCTCGAACCCCTTGTGGCGACGGCGGATTGATTCCACGCCGATGATGGTGCCCGTCGGCCGCCCAACCGGGGTGCGGCTTCTGCCGTTCGTCTGCCTTACCGCGGTGGCGCTGGTCGCCGGATGTTCCGGGGACGCCACCAGCACCGGCACACAGTCGGCTGCCGCATCGTCGTCGATGCCCGCCGAGTCGACGCTGGTCGATGCGCAACGCTGCGCGCAGAAGCCGCCGACCGGCGCCATCGACCGCACGGGTTACGACCTTCGCTTCACCCGCGGCCGGATCTACATCTCGAGTACGCCCGCTGCGCCACTGGCTGCCACACCGCTGCCGCCCGAGGGGGCGCCGCCGCAGCCCGCCACGCCCACCACGTCGACGTCGCGGCCGACCACCACGTGTCATCGGTTCGAGCGCTGGGGGGATCCGGTTCCCGACGTCCCGCCCGACTCGCTGCTGTTCGTGTTCAAGGGCGGCGACGGCGACGGTGCGCAGGTCGAGTTCCCGGTGAATGAATTGACCGGAGAACATCTTCCGCCGATCGGTGTCAGCCGACCCACGGTGGGACCACTCACCGGGCCGATCGCCGCCACCATCGGACTGTCGGCCGATGGCACGTTCCACAGTTCGGGAACGTGCCGCCTGCGCCTCACCGCGATGTCGGCGAAACGCGCCGCGGGGCACTTCGACTGTCCCGGTGCCACACTCGCCGACACCGATCCGCTCAACCCGGACGACGACGTCCCGTTCGACGAGGAATCCACCACACCACCACCTTCGGCGGCAGGTCCGGGGCAGGTCGATGCGGCAGTGTCGGCCGTCGATCTGGCCGGATGGTTCGATCTGCAGCCCTGACCCGCAGCAACTGTCAGCGCTGCAACCGTCAGCGCGGCAACCGTCAGGCGCCGACGATGGAGGCGATCATCGCCGGGTCGACCTCGTCGATGGTCGCCGGCTCGAAGGCAGGGTTGCGATCCTTGTCCACCAACACCGCGCGCACCCCTTCGGCAAAGTCGTTGGTCACCGTGATGCGTTCCGCCGCATGCAGTTCGCGGTCGAAGCATTCGTCGAGCGGCGAACTCGCGCCCGCGGCGAGCATGGCTGCGGTAACCCAGAGGCTGGTCGGCGACGCGCCGTCGAGCAGCGTCACCATCTCGTGCGCCCACTCGTCGCCGACCGCTCCGCGCAGACCACCGACGATCCCGATCACGTTGTCGTCGTTGAAGTATTCACCGATCTTGCGCAGCGGCAGATCGGTGTCGGGAGCGGCGGCGCCGCCGAGAACGTCGACGAGCGGGGCGCCGTCGCGGATCCTGCCCGCCACCCCGGGCAGGTCGGCCGAGGGCACGAAATGTGTTGCCAGACCGACGGTCACCGCCTCGGCACCGCGGATTCGGGCACCGGTGAGACCCAGCCACATGCCGACACCGGTGGGCAATCGCGGCAAGAAGTAGCTGGAGCCGATGTCGGGGAAGAAGCCGATCGCCGTCTCGGGCATCGCAATCAGTGCGCGTTCGGTGACCACACGGATCTCGCCGTGCACACTGATGCCCAGTCCCCCACCCATGGCGGCACCGTCGATCAGTGCGAGGTAGGGCTTGGGGTACTCGGCGATGAGTTGGTCGAGCCGATACTCCGAGCTGAAGTACCGGGTGACGGCGTCGGCGTCACCGG
This sequence comes from Gordonia sp. NPDC003429, assembly GCF_053588575.1. Classification (NCBI taxonomy): domain Bacteria; kingdom Bacillati; phylum Actinomycetota; class Actinomycetes; order Mycobacteriales; family Gordoniaceae; genus Gordonia; species Gordonia sp. NPDC003429. The sequence continues at coordinate 337,124 of NZ_JBSFQF010000001.1, read as the reverse complement.
CCAGGGCGTGGTCGCGGATGGCGCGGATGTCGCCGCCCGCGCAGAAGGCCCGCTCGCCGGCCGAGGTCACCAGCACGGTGTCGATGGTGTCGTCGTCGCCCCACGCGAGAAGTTTGGCGTACATGTCGTCGATCATGGTCTGGTCGAGTGCGTTGAGGGCTTTGGGCCGGTCGAGGATGATCTCGCCGACACCATTGGCCACCTGGGTGCGGATGAACGACATGGACCCACGGTATCGGGTGACCGTCGCCGTCCTTTGTCCGACGGTGGATTCTCGCTCGCATTCGTCGACTCGATCGCGGTGACCGGCGCCGCGGCATTCCCGGTCATCGGGTGCATACTGACAGTCGATGAGCACCGACGGTCTCGACCTGCGCTCCCCGACCCGACCCTCCACTCCCGTCGTCCTGGTCCACGGACTTCGCGTCAGCGGCGCCCCGATGCGACGGATCGCCGCTGCGATTCCGGACCGCGACGTCGTCTGTCCCGACATGCCCGGGCACGGCACCCGCGCCGACGAGACGTTCACCCTCGACGGCGCGGTGTCGGCGGTGGAGGCTGCGGTTGCTCGGTTGGGTCGTCCAGCGGTGCTCGCGGGAATGTCGATGGGTGGCTACGTCGCGATGGCCACCGCGGCGTCGAACCCCACCGGTGTCGCCGGACTCGCCGTGTTGTGCGCCACCGCGCAGCCGTCACCGTTGCTGGCGGCACCGTTTCAGGTGTTCGGAGCGGTGACGGGGCTGCTCCCGGCGCAGGCGTCGCAGATCAGCCGATGGCTGACCAGGGTGGCGGTGGGCCGTGAGGTCTCCGACGACATGGAAGCGGGCGGGCTCGCCCTGCACTCCATCCGCGATGTGGTGGCCGAACTCAGCCGCTTCGACGCCCTCGACGCGGCGAGCCGCTACCGCGGCCCAGCGCTGTTCGTCAATGGCGCCTGGGATCAGTTCCGGGTGAACGAACGGCGGTTCGTGTCGGCGACGCCTCGTGGCCGACTCGTGGTGGTACCGCGCGCCATGCACCTGTTCCCACTCATCCAGCCGGCCCTCACCGCCGGTCTTCTCGACGACTTCGCCACCCGCGTCGACGTTTTCGCTGGTTGAGCTCGCCGTTCCCGCTGGTTGAGCTTGTCTCCGTCCGCTGGTTGAGCTTGTCGAAACCACCACCCGTTGAGCTCGCCGTTCCCGCTGGTTGAGGTCGTCGTTCCCGCTGGTTGAGCTTGTCGAAACCACCACCCGTTGAGGTCGCCGTTCCCGCTGGTTGAGCTCGCCGTTCCCGCTGGTTGAGCTTGTCGAAACCACCACCCGTTGAGGTCGCCGTTCCCGCTGGCTGAGGTCACCGTTCCCGCTGGTTGAGCTTGTCGTTCCCGCTGGTTGAGCTTGTCGAAACCACCACCCGAGGGCTCGCTCAACGCGGATGTGGGCACGCTCAACGCGGATGTGGGCACGCTCAACGCGGATGTGGGCTCGCTCAACGCGGATGTGGGCACGCTCGACGCGATCATTCGAGCTGTTCGGCCACCTCGAGCCATTCCGCCTCGGCGTCGTCTTTTTCCTCTGTCACCGAACGTAATTCGGTTCCGAGAGTGACCAGCCGCTCGGGATCGGTTGCCGCGTCGGCGAGTTCGGCGTGAAGTTTCTCCTCGCGGTCGGAGAGCTGACCGATCCGGCGTTCGAGGCGATTGAGATTCTTCCGCGCCTCACGGTGTTCGGCGGCACTCAACCCGGAGGAGGGCGGTTCGGCATCGTCGGCCGTTTTCGCCGCCGACTTGCCGGTGGCACGATCACGTGCCTCGATCTCCTTGCGCCTCTGCAGATACTGTTCGATTCCACCCGGCAGATTCGTCAGCTTCCGGTCGCCGAACAATGCCCACGTACTGTCGCAGATGCGCTCGATCAGGTAACGGTCGTGACTGATCACCACCAGTGTCCCCGCCCAGTTGTCGAGGAGGTCCTCGAGTTGCTGGAGAGTGTCGATGTCGAGGTCGTTGGTCGGTTCGTCGAGCAGCAAAACGTTCGGTTCGGCCATCAGGATGCGGGTCAACTGCAGTCGCCGGCGTTCGCCGCCGGAGAGATCACCCACCGGGACTCGCTGCCTTGCCGGGGAGAATCCGAGTCGCTCGGCAAGCTGGGCGGCAGACATTTCCTTGTCGCCCACCATGATCCGCGTTGCCACCGACTCCACCGCGTCGAGCACACGCTGATCGGGGTCCAGATCGTCGAGTTCTTGTCGCAGCCAACCGATCTCGACGGTGACACCTTCGATGCGCCGACCCGGCGCCACGTCGACCTCGCCGGCCAGCGCACGCAGCAACGTGGTCTTCCCGGAACCGTTGACCCCCACCAAACCCACCCGCTCGCCCGGCGCCAGCCGCCAGGTCAGGTCGTCGAGCAATACCCGACGCGCACCGGACCCCTCGGTGGCCGGTGTCTCGATGTGGGCGTCCTCGAGCTCGATCACCACCCGGCCGAGGCGTCGGCGCGCAAACGCCGACAGGCTCACCGAATCGCGCGGCGCCGGGACATCGGCGATGAGCTTCTCGGCGGCCTCCACGCGGTAGCGGGGCTTGGATGTCCGTGCCGGCGGACCGCGTCGCAGCCAGGCGAGTTCTTTGCGGGCCAGATTGCGGCGTCGTTCTTCGGCGGCGTCGGACATGCGTGCGCGTTCGGCCCGGGCGAAGATCCAGTCGTTGTATCCACCCTCGTATTCGTCGACCCGCCCGTCGTGCACCTCCCAGGTGCGCATCGCCACCGTGTCGAGGAACCAGCGGTCGTGGGTGACGACGACGAGTGCGCTGCGGCGGGCCACCAGATGCTCGGCCAGCCATTGCACCCCCTCGACATCCAGGTGGTTGGTGGGCTCGTCGAGGATCAACACGTCGGCGTCGGTGACCAGCGCCGCGGCCAACCCGACACGGCGTCGCTGACCGCCGGAGAGTTCGTCGACGCGGGCATCGAGCAGCCCGTCGATCCCGATGCCCGCGAGGATGCCGCGGACCCGCGGATCACCGGCCCACTCGTGCACGGCCACACCCGGACCGCCGACCACCACGTCGGCGACGGTCGCGCCCGCGGGCAACTCGCCGCGCTGGGTGACGGCCGCCACCTTGATGCCACCGGCCCGCGACACCCGACCGCTGTCGGGTTCGGTGATCCCGCCCAGGATCTCGAGCAACGTGGTCTTACCGCCACCGTTGAGTCCCACCACTCCGATGCGCTGACCCTCGTGAACGCCCAGACTCACCGCATCCAACAGCGGACGAATGCCGTAGCTCTTGCTCACACGGTCGGCGTTGATCAGCGCGGAGGTGGTGGCAGGCGGCACCGGTCGAGGCTATCAATGTCGCCGGCAACCCCGACACCGATGGCCGCTCGCAGGTTCGATCGGCGACTGCGTCACTGCGTGGGGTCTGTCCCGCCGGCCCAGGTGTCACGGAACTCGACTGGCGTCATCCCGTACTGACGCTTGAAGTTTCGGGTGAGTTGATCGGCGCCACGGAAACCGTTGGCGTGCGCGACAGCGGCGATGGTGCGCCTTCTGTCGTCGTAGGCCAATTCCATGGCGGCGCGTTCGAGTCGCTTCTGCATGATGAGACCCGTCACGCTCAGTCCGGTTCCCTCGAACGCGCGGTGCAGGGTACGGACGCTGGTGTGCAGTCCGTTCGCGATCGAGGTGCACGAGAGCTCCGGGTTCGCAGCGCCTATCTCGATGGCGTCGATCACTGCTCGCCGGATGTTCAGCAACCCGGGCGCAGGTAGTTCGAAACTCTCACGTGAGGAGATCACGAGCAGGGCCATGCGCACCAAGATCTCATCGAGCCGGAGGATCTCCGGTAGTGCGTCACCGGAATCCTCGACGATGACTTCGGCGACGAAGTCGCGTGCCTGCACCGCGAGTCCCGACAGATCCCATGGCCGGGCGACGATCTCGGCCACGTCGACGTTCCAAACGCGCAGGAGGTCCATCGGGATGGCAATGGTGATCGCATCGATCCAGCGAGATTGGACGAGCACCTCGAACGGGTGGTCGTTGCGAAGCGCTACGGCCTGGCCGGGCATGACGGTGACCGTTCTACCCACGTGGGAGCACGTGTATTCGCCCTCGATCAGCATGCCCAGGTATACGGAATCTCCGAACACATCCTTGACCTGGCCCGCAGTGCGCGTCGACGACACGAATTCGCCGGTGTACCGCACGCACCACAGATTCCCGGTGTGACGGAACGACGTGGTCGACTGCCCGCCGGGGACGGCTATCGTGTGGCCGCCCAGGGTGCGACCACTCTCCCTGCTCAGCGAGTACTGGTGTCGTGAGGAATAGCGCGTCCGTGGCGCGGCGGTGGTGCCGGTGGCCGTCGAGCTCCGAGGTGCTCGCGCGGAGCGATAGTCGGCACTCGGGCCGCTGAGCCGACTCCCCATCCTGATCCCCCTGCTTCTCCCGAAAGCGGACAATCATTTCGGTGTTTCAGATGCTAAATCATGTTTCGGAACATCACTGCCTATCTGCCGCGCGGGCCTGTCCGCCGTCAGATGATCCGCGACCGGAATTGTGAACATTCCTGCACGATCACCGCGGCGTGGATACCGTGTCAGAGGTGTGGCGCCACGGATCAGCGGTTGGGCAGGCATTCGTATCCGCTGCGCTGGCAGGCGCGTTCGGCGTCGCGGCGGCGTTCGCCGCGGGACCTGCCGATGCCGCGCCCCAGGTGGGTCCCGACGTGTCGAGCCATCAGCATCCCAACGGTGCGTCGATCGACTGGTTCGCGGTGCGCGCGGCGGGGCAGCAACTCGCGTTCGTCAAGGCCACCGAATCCACCTGGTACGTCAACCCGTTCTTCGTGCCCGACAGTCTCGTGATGCGGGCCGCCGGCCTCATCCGCGGTTCGTATCATTTCGCCGATCCCAGCAGGCCCGCCGCACCGCAGGCGCTGTTCTACGCCGGCATCGTGCTGGGCCAGAACGGCATCCTGGATCTGCCGCCCGCCCTGGACCTGGAGAGTTCGGGCGGTCTCGCCCCGGCGGCCCTGCAGGCGTGGGTCCGCGAGTTCTTCGCCACCCTGGAACCGCTCACCGGACGCAAGACGATCCTCTACACCTACCCGCACTTCTGGAACACCGCCATGGGTGCGACCCGCGAATTCGCCGACCACCCGCTGTGGATCGCCTCCTACAACGGGAAGTCGGCACCGGAGATGCCGCGTGGCGGTTGGACCACCTGGACGTTCTGGCAGTTCACCGACAGCGGCCGGTTGCCGGGCATACCCACCCCGGTCGACCTCAACCGATACAACGGATCGATCGCATCATTACGCGCATTCGGCAACGCGCTCAACGCTTTCGGCAGCTGACACCGGCTGATCAGTCACGCGCGAACGCGGCGCGCACCGAGTCCATGTCCGCGCCGAGCGACTGCCCCACCACGTCGGTGTGGTCGGCCCGCAGGTGCGTGGTGAGGGTGACGTCGGCGCCTCCGTCACGCAACCGCCGCACCAGGGCCAGCGACAGCGGATAGGGCACCACCGGGTCGAGCAGCCCGTGGTCGATGCGGATCGGTACCTTCCATCCGCTCGCCGGAACGGCGGTGTAATCGCGCAGCGCATCGGTGAACGCCCGGTCGGTGAAGGCACGTGCGACCAGTGAACCCGGCGACACCGACCGCAATGCCTCCGACACGTCGCCCGCACACTTCTCGCGCGCGAGGTCGAAGTAGCGGGTGCCGTCGGTGGTGAGGTGATCGATCACTTTCAGATCGGGTCGCGCGTGATCGAGTCCGGCGAGCAGAAACAGCAACAGCCCCGAAGCCGTGTTCGCCCGGCCCAGGCTCGGCACGTGCGGGGCGAACGCCGCGAACACCGACTCGATGCCCGATGCCGGTGCCAGCGCGATCACTTCGCGCAGATGCAGTTCCGGCGCGTACTCCCCGGCGTAACGACCGGCGAACAGTGCGGCATGCCCACCCTGCGAATGTCCCATCGACACCCAGTCGACGCTCAAGTCGCTGTTGCGGCTGCGTGCCGCGCGCACCATGTCGATCACCGAGTGCGCGGCCGCCTTACCGCCGAGGTATTCGGTTGCCTCGGGTGACCCGAGGCCCGCGTAGTCGGTGGCGGTGACCGCGTATCCGGCCTCGAGTGCGGCGATCACCGCGGAATCGACGGCGCGGCCGGTCTTGGTGCGGCTCGGTGCGCATCGGTCGGCGATCCCTGTGGTGCCGTGCGCCCACGACACCACCTTCCAACCACCGGCCGGTGGTGTGCCTCGCGGCGTCCAGAAGATCCCGGTCGACGGTGCCAACCGTCCCGACTGGTCGCGGGTGAGGTATTCCACACGTTCGCCCGCGGCGGCGCCGGGTGGCAGTTGCCCGGCGAGCACCGCGTCGTGGGAGAGCACCGTTCCCGGTGGTGGTGTGGACGCGAAAGCGGTCGGGGTGATCACCGCCCCGGACACGGCGAGCACCGCCAGAACGATCGCCGATCCGCATCGGCGCCGCCACCGAAGCCCACGCCTCCCGCCAGAACCCTCACGTGACCCGCGCTCACCCGCCCGCACCGGGCGGGGCTCACTCATCGTCGACCCGCCGTGCGCCGGCGACGGGACCGGTGGCGGTGCGCACCGAACGCGCCACCCCCGCACCCGACAGTTCCGCGGCCACCGCGACCGCCGCCTCGGCGTCGGCGCACAGGAATGCGCACGTGGGACCCGACCCCGATACGATTCCGCCGAGGGCACCGGCATCGGCGCCGGCTCGCAGGGTACGACGAAGCGTGGGCTGCAAGCTCAACGCCGCGGGCTGCAGGTCGTTGTGCAGATGAGCGGCGACGTCGTCGACTCGCCCGGCCGCCAACGCAGACGTCAGTTCGTCCGGAAATGCGACCCCGCCGGCCTCATTGGATTCGTCGGATCTGTTGTCGCGCAATCGATCCAACTCCCGGTACACCGCCGGCGTGGAGAGTCCCTCACGGGCGAAGGCGAGCACCCAGTGCAGTTCACCACGGGCGAGAACGGGCATGAGCTGCTCGCCGCGGCCAGTCCCGAGTGCAGTACCACCACGCAGCGAGAACGGTACGTCACTGCCGAGTCCGGCCGCGATCTCCGACATCTCGGCGCGGTCGATGTCGAGCCGCCACAGTTCGGCCAATGCCACCAATGTGCCGGCGGCGTCGGCACTTCCGCCCGCCATCCCGCCGGCCACGGGGATGCGTTTGACGATGTCGATGTTGACCCTGGCCTGACGCCCCACGTGCTCGGCGAGTGCCCGCGCGGCGCGTGCAGCGAGATTCGTGTCGTCGAGTGGTACCTCGGCCATGTCTCGCGCTCCCGGGCCACGGCCACCATCGGTGCTCATCTCGACGCGCAACGACGCCGCGGGCGCCACCGACACGTCGTCGACGATCGACAGCGCCTGAAACACGGTGACCAGGTCGTGGTAGCCGTCGTCCCGCAGCGGGCCGACACCGAGATGCAGGTTGACCTTGGCCGGGGCCTGCACCCGCACGGCGTCGGAGATCACCGACAAAGAGGTGGGAGACACAGGGGACCAGCCTAATCGAGTTGCCCGGCAGCCGGTCGCCACCGGCGCTCGACGAGTTCGGCCACATCGTCGACCACCAATACCGCACCGGCATCGGCAAGTTCGGCCGCGGCGAAACCTCCGGTGCGCACGCCCACGCAGGGACACGGCAACCGGTTGGCCGACGCCACATCCCACACGGTGTCACCCACCAGGATCGCGGCCTGCCCACCGGCCCGCTCGAGTGCCACCGACAGCAGGTCGGCGGCCGGTTTGGAGTTCTCCGCGTCGTCGGAGGAGGTGACGGCGGCGAAGTCGTCGGCCGACAGTCCCAGCAATCGCAACGCGGCGTCGGTGAATTCCCGGGCGCCCGAGGACGCCAGGGCCACCCGGTACCCGGCGGCAGCCAGCGACCGCACCAGATCGGCGGCCCGGGGAAACGGATTCACCTCCGGCAGCACCTCGCGGTATCGGTCGGCCCAGTCGGCGCGCAGCGCATCGCCGAGGGAGTCCTCCACCTCAGCACCGCACAACTGGCCCACCAGCAGATCGCCACCCATGCCGATCGCGCGGTGAATCCGCCACCATTCGGGCCGCAGGTCGCGCGCGGCGAACGCGCGTTGCCAGGCCAGCGCGTGCAGATGTGTCGAATCGATCAGCGTACCGTCGATGTCGAGGAGGACGGTGTCCACCGCGGCATCGGGTCGACGTGGTCGCACGCTGTCCAATGCTGCACCTCCGGGTCGAGAATCTGGCCCTTTCACCTTCGCACACATCATGACGCGCACCCGACGTCCGCACCGGCCGGCCGTCGTCGCACGTCGACGGGAGCGAGATCATGGCAATACGTTTCGGATACACCTTGATGACCGAGCAGGCCGGCCCGAAGGCACTGGTGGCCGACGCCGTCGCCGCCGAACACGTCGGCTTCGATTTCGCGGTCTCCAGCGACCACTATTCGCCGTGGCTCTCGGCGCAGGGCCACGCGCCGTATGCGTGGGCCGTGCTCGGCGCGGTCGCCCAGGCCACCGACCGCATCGACCTGATGACCTACGTCACCTGCCCCACCATGCGCTATCACCCCGCGGTGGTCGCGCAGAAGGCGGCCACCCTGCAACTGTTGGCGGACGGACGTTTCACCCTCGGGCTGGGCAGCGGGGAGAACCTGAACGAACACGTCATCGGCGAAGGCTGGCCGGCGGTGACCGACCGGCAGTCGATGCTGGTCGAGGCGATCGACATCATCCGAGCGCTGTTCGACGGTGCCCTCGTCGACATCCGTGGCGACTATTTCCAGGTGGATTCCGCGCGACTGTGGGATCTACCCGAGGTCGAGGTCCCCATCGGCGTGGCGGTGGCGGGCGAACGCGGCATCGCGCAATTCGCCCCCCTCGCCGATCATTTGATCGCCGTCCAACCTGACAGTGCGCTCATCGACACGTGGAACACCGTCGACGGCGCGCCGAGGATCGGTGCCGAGGCACGGGCAATCGGTCAGATCCCGATCTGCTGGGATCCCGATCCCGACATCGCGACCGCTCGCGCACATGAGCAGTTCCGGTGGTTCGGCGGCGGCTGGGACGTCAACGCCGACCTGCGCACCACCGCGGGTTTCGCCGCGGCCACGCAGTACGTGACACCCGCCGACGTTGCGGCGTCGATCCCCTGCGGTCCCGATCTCGACGCCATCGTCGAGGCGGTGCGGGCCTACTGGGAAGCGGGTTTCACCGACGTCGCGCTCGTCCAGATCGGCGGCGAGAGCCAGCAGGCGTTTCTCGCGCAGGCCGCCGCACCGCTGCTGGACAAACTGCGCGCAGCCGCCGGCTGACCGCGTGCGGCCGGCGATTACGCGTCGACGCCTGCCAGTCGGACGAAGTCGGCGACGTCGAGTTTCTCGCCGCGGATCTGCGGGTCGATACCGGCGGCGCGAAGCCTGCGCTCGGCCTCGGCGGGCGAACCGGCCCAGCCGGCGAGCGCGGCGCGCATCGTCTTGCGGCGTTGCGCGAACGCGGCGTCGATGACGGCGAACACCTTCTCGCGCGTGGCCGCGTCGAGGGGATAGGCGTCGCGGCGGTCGATGCGCACCAGGCCCGATTCGATCTTGGGTTCGGGCCAGAACACGTTGCGGCCGACCGCGCCGGCGCGGCGCACGTCGCCGAAGTAGCGGGCCTTGACGCTGGGCACCCCGTAGACGCGGTTGCCCGGCGGGGCGGCGAGGCGATCGGCGACCTCGGCCTGCACCATGACCAGGGTGGTCGCGATGGTCGGACATTCGGCAAGCAGATGCAGCAACACCGGCACGGCAACGTTGTAGGGCAGGTTGGCGACGAGAGCGGTGGGCGCCGCGGGCAGGTCTTCTGCCCGCACCGACATCGCGTCGGCGGTGATCACGTCGAGCGCCGCCGCCCGTCCGGGCGCGTACTGCGCCACGGTGACCGGAAGCCTGCTCGCCAGCACGGGATCGATCTCCACGGCGATCACCCGACCGGCGACGCCGAGCAGCGCCAAGGTCAGTGAACCCAGGCCGGGACCCACTTCGAGAACCACGTCGTCGGCGCCCACACCCGAGGCCGCGACGATGCGCCGCACCGTGTTGGCGTCGTGGACGAAGTTCTGACCGAGGGTCTTGGTGGGTCGCACACCCACCTCGTCGGCGAGCTGACGGATCTGCGCCGGCCCGAGAAGCCTCGGCGCCACGTCATCGGGCGAGCCGGTGTCGGTCAGCGCAGGCCCAGTCGAGACGAGCACGCGGGCCAGGCACCCCAGCCCTGGGCCGCCAGGGTCTTGCTGGCGATGTCGATCTGCTCCTCGCGGGTGGCCAGGTCGGGTCGTGCGGCGTACTCCTGCCCGCCCCAGCGGTCCCACGTGTTCTGGTCGAACTGGATTCCGCCGTAGAAGCCGTTACCGGTGTTGATGGCCCAGTTGCCGGTGGATTCACACTGCGCCAGCGAGTCCCACACCGACCCGGCGGGAACGAACGGTGCACCCGGTTTGGTGCCGACGCGCACGGTTGCCGCGACCGGCGCGGTGAGCTGCTGCGACGACACCTTGTCGCGCTTGACCACCTTGCCGTTGACGATGGTGACCTCGTAGGTCACGTTGGCCTTGCCGGGAGTGCCCGGCTTGAGCACCACCTTGCGGTCGCGCACCAGCGTCGGGTCGTCCTGCTTGATCTCCGGCGGAGCGATGTTCTCCACCACGGTGTCCTGCTCGGTGCGGATACGGGTCACGTTGATGACCATGCCGGGAGTGACCTGCGTGTTCGCCGCGGGCACCACCTTGTCGGTGGCCGAGAGTGGCTTGCCGGTGTCGGCGAGCACGTCGGCGACGTCCTCGGCCGCCACGACGCTCTTGAACCGCACGCCACCGTCGATGATGACGACAGGCTTGGGCAGGGTCACATCCACCACCGCGCCGCTGACCGGGATGGCGCCGTCGGCGGCGAAGTTGGTCTCGTCCGCGCCGTGCGACAGGCCGTGCTGCGCGAGCAGGTCGTCGACGTGGACCGCCGTCGTCTTGATCTCCTGTTTCTTGCCTTCGACGTCGAGCGTCACGGTCTTCATGCGGTTCATCGTGATGGTCTGACCGTCGCTGAACCCGGAATCGGGGCCCGGCGTGACGACGTCGCCCTCGACCGGGGTGTAGCCCTGCGATCGCAGCACCGAATCGACCGACAGTGCCATCGTCGAGACCTGCATCTGCTGGCCGTCGACGTCGAGGGTCACGTTCTTGTGCATCGACACCGCAAGGACCCCGCCTGCGGCGACGGTGGCGAGCACGGCACCCACGGCGATGCGGGCGCGGATCGATTCGGAGTTGTGGATTTTAGCGAGAACAGACAAGGTCCAAACATCCTGGTCGGGAACACGGGCACCCCGCGGCGGCACGTCGTCGGCAGGCCCTGTCGGGACCTCCGGTCAGTCCGATCATCCGATCGAGTGACGCCCACCCTGGTGCGGGATCACAATACGATAACGAGAAGGTCCGATTATCGCAAAGGCAGCTGGTAGGCCCGTCGCGCGTTGTCGCCGAGGACCCGGGCCAGCCGGGCGGGGTCCGTCTCCCGGATTCCGGCAAGCGCCCTGGCGGTGTAGGGCAGACAGTACGACTGATTCGGCTTGCCCCGGAAGGGATGTGGCGTCAGAAACGGAGCGTCGGTTTCGACGAGGAGCTGATCGTCGGGCACCACGACGGCGGCGCGGCGGAGTTCCGTCGCGTTCTCGAAGCTCACGGTGCCGGCAAAACTGAGGAAATAGCCGCGGTCGACGCATTCGCGTGCAACGTTTTGGTCACCGGAAAAGCAATGCATGATAACGGTCGGCGGGGCACCCTCAGCGGCCAGAATGTCCAGCACATCGCGGTCGGCCTCGCGATTGTGGATCATCAGCGGCTTGCCGACGGCCTTCGCGAGCCGGATATGCCAGCGAAACGCCTCGTGCTGCACCGCCGGCGACGCGCAGTCGTCGGAACGGCCGGGCCAATAGTAATCGAGGCCGGTCTCCCCCACCGCGACCACCCTCGGATGTGTCGCCATCTGCTCGAGCTCGGCCTGCGCGGCGTCGTCGAGATCTGCGGCGTGCATCGGATGCAGGGCGACGGCGGCGTACACGCGCTCGTCCCAGTCGGCGGCGGCCACCGCCCACCGCGCGTCGATCATGTCGTCGGCGACGGTCACCACCGCGTCGACACCCACACCTTCGGCATGGTCGACGATGGCGCGCACGGTGTCGGCGTCACGTCCCCCACAGGCGGCGAGGTGCGTGTGGGCGTCGATCAGCCCGTACAGCGGTTCGGGATCGGGTGGCGGCTCACGACGACGACGCCTCTTGGCGGCCTTGGCGCTCTCCGTCGCGGCGCCGGGTGACGATGCTGCGCTGTCGGTGGTGGCGTCGGTCACCACGTCAGCCTAGAGGTCGACGACTCCGGTGATCACCGTCGTGCTGTGCCCGCCGACCCAGATCCGGGTGCCGTCGTCGACCACGTGTACGCGTCCGGCACGTCCGAGCACGGTGCCCTGCGAGGCCACGTAGGTGTCGGGCAGCACGCCGGCGCCGCGTAGCCACACCGCGAGCCCGGCGTTGAGGCTGCCGGTCACCGGGTCCTCGGTGAGCCCGAATCCGGGCGCGAACGCCCGCACCTCCACGGCGATCGCCGGATCGTCCGGGTGCCCGGCCCCGTCATCCCCGCTGCCATATCGCCCCACCAGGCCCACCTGATGCGAGCCCAGCGCACGCCAGTCCGGCGTGATCGACAGCACACGCTCGGCGGAGTCGAGCAGCAGCGCCATCCAGTCGGGACCGTTGACCACCCATTCGGCGGCCAGCACGTGGCCGCGATCGATGCCGAGCGCGGAGACCACCTCGGCGACGATGTCGTCGGCGACCGGACCCGTCCGTGTCAGGGATGGCGCGGCGAAAGCGAGCCGCGAATTCTCGCGGCGAATCGGCACCAAACCCACACCACATTCCTGCACGATCTCGGCGCCACGCGGCACTCCCCCGGCCTGCAGCCACGCATGCGCCGAACCCAGCGTCGGGTGACCGGCGAAGGGCAGCTCACCGTCGGGGGTGAAAATGCGCAGCCGGTAGTCGGCGGCCGGGTCGGTGGGCGGAAGCACAAAGGTGGTCTCCGACAGGTTCGTCCAGTTCGCGAACGCGGCCATCTGCTCATCGGTGATCGCGTCGGCGTCGAGGACAACCGCAACGGGGTTACCGCGCAACGGTTCTGCGCTGAACACATCGACCTGGGCGAATCGGCGACCTGAGGGAAAGGGGTTCATCAGGCCATCTTCGGCGGCGAGCAATCGCGATGTCCACCGGTTTACCCGTCGACGTGCGCGGCATACGCACCCTCGCCACAAATCGCGCCGACCACAGCGCAGGCGGGTAGCGTGTCGTAGGTGTTGGGTTTGCCAGACGCCATCTCTGTGGCCCTCTTCGACCTCGACGGTGTGCTCACCAGTACCGCCGTCCTGCACCGCGACGCCTGGAAGGCGGCATTCGACGATTTCCTCCGCGAACACGTCGGTGACGACTTCGAACCGTTCACCGAGCAGGACTACCTCGACTACGTCGACGGCAGGCCACGTGACGACGGGGTACGCACCTTCTTGCATGCCCGCGGGATCGACGACGTGTCCGATGCCACGGCGGCCGCCATCGGCGAGGGAAAGAACGAGATGTTCCTGGCCAGCCTCGACGCCGGACATGTGAGCCCGTATCCGGGTTCGGTGCGCTACCTGGAGGCCGCGCAGCAGGCCGGTCTGCGGATCGCGGTGGTGACCTCGTCGAAGAACGGAGCAGCGGTGCTGGATGCGGCGGATCTGTCGAAGTTCGTGGAGATCCGGGTCGACGGGCTCGACATCGCCGAACGGGGGCTGCGTGGCAAACCCGCGCCCGACTCGTACCTGCTGGGCGCACAACTGATGGGTGTCGAACCGGCGGCCGCGGCGGTGTTCGAGGACGCGATCTCCGGGGTGCAGGCAGGTGCGGCCGGAGAATTCGGGTTCGTCGTGGGCATCGACCGCGTGGGCGGCAACCAGGCGGCAGCCATGAAAGAGGCCGGGGCCGACATCGTGGTGACCGATCTCGACGAATTGCTCGCCGCATGAGCCCCGTGCACGACCACGGTTTCGGATTCGACGTCAACCCGTGGCAGCTGCGGTGGCGCGGCTTCGACATGGACATGCTCGGACGCATCGAGACGCTGTTCGCACTGTCCAACGGGCACATCGGATTGCGCGGCAGCTTCGAGGAGGGTGAGCCGGTCGATCATCCCGGAACCTACCTGAACGGCTTCTACGAACTGCGCGACCTGCCGTACGCGGAGAGCGGCTACGGCTACCCCGAGTCGGGCCAGACCGTGGTGAACGTGACCGACGGCAAGATCATCCGGCTGCTCGTCGAGGACGAGCCGATGGACCTGCGGTACGGGCGCACCGAGGAACACGAGCAGGTTCTCGACTTCCGCACCGGAACACTGCGTCGCAACACATTGTGGACCTCGCCGACCGGTCGCACCGTGCGCATCAAGTCCGAACGCCTCGTGTCGTTCACCAAACGCACCATCGCCGCCATCCATTACGAGGTGGAACCGATCGGCGACGACATGAAGATCGTGCTGCAGTCGGATCTACTGGCCAACGAGCCGATTCCGGTGCCGGGTAACGATCCGCGCCTGGCCGCTGCGCTGGAGTCGCCGCTGGTGTCCGACCTTGCGACGTGTCGCAACTACTGGGGCATCCTGGTCCATCACACGCGCCAGTCGGGTCTGCACATCGCGGCGGGCATGGATCACGACATCGACTTCCCCGCCACCGCGGACGCGTTCATCCGCGCCGACGACGACCTCGCCCGACTCACCATCGCCGCGAATGTGCCCGAGGGAACCAAACTCTCGCTGACGAAGTACATCGGCTACGGATGGTCGGCGCGACGATCGGTACCCGCGTTGCGTGCCCAGGTCGACGCGGCGCTGGCGATGGCCATGGAAACCGGATGGGAGTCACTCAAGGCCACCCAGGTCGCGTTCATGGAGGACTTCTGGCGCGACGCCGACATCGAACTCGACGGCGACCCGGAGTTGCAGCAGGCGGTGCGTTTCGCCCTGTTCCACGTGCTGCAGGCCGGTGCCCGCGGGCAGTCCCGCGCCATTCCGGCAAAGGGACTCACCGGACCGGGCTACGACGGCCACACCTTCTGGGACACCGAGACTTTCATCCTGCCGATGCTCACCTACACGGTTCCCGCCGCGGCCGGCGAGGAGCTGCGATGGCGGCACGCCACCATGGACAAGGCGAAATCGCGGGCCGCCGAACTCGGCCAGCGCGGGGCGATGTTCCCGTGGCGCTCGATCAACGGTGACGAGTGTTCGGGCTACTGGCCCGCGGGCACCGCCGGCGTGCACGTCAGCGCCGACATCGCCAACGCCACCGCCCGGTACATGCGGGCCACCCACGATGAACAGTTCGAGACCGAGTGCGGTGTCGAGTTGCTGGTGGAGACCGCCCGACTGTTCGCCGGGCTCGGACATCACGACGTCAACGGACAGTTCCGTCTCGACGGTGTCACCGGGCCCGACGAATACACCGCGGTGGTCAACAACAACGTGTTCACCAACCTGGCCGCGCAACAGAACCTCCGCGACGCGGTGGCCGCGGTGCATCGTCGCCCCGACCTCGCGCAGAAGTTCGGTGTCACCAATGCCGAAGCGGCGCACTGGGAGTCGTGCGCCGACGACATGACCATCCCGTATGACGACGCACTCGGCGTGCATCAGCAGTGCGAGTCGTTCACGTTGCTCGGTGCGTGGGATTTCGCGGCCTCCGCGGGACGATATCCGCTGCTGCTGAACTATCCGTACTACGACCTCTACCGCAAGCAGGTGGTCAAGCAGGCCGACCTCGTGTTCGCGACGTACATGTTCGGTCAGGCATTCACCCCGGAGCAGAAGCTCCGCAACTTCGACTACTACTACCCGCTCACCGTCCGCGACTCCTCGCTGTCGGCGTGCTGCGAATCGGTGACCGCCGCCGAGGTGGGCTACCTCGACCTGGCCTACGACCTGCTGGTGGAGTCGGTGTTCACCGACCTGCACGACCTCCACGACAACGTGAGCAGCGGGCTGCACATCGCCGCGCTGGCCGGTGCGTGGATGGACTGCGTCGCAGGATTCGGTGGTATGCGCGACTTCGGCGGGCACATCACGTTCGCGCCGCAACTGCCGCAGCGCCTGACCTACATGTCGTTCCGCATGGTGATCCGCGAGTCGAAGATCGTGGTGGCCGTCGATCCGACGAGCGCGACGTATCGCTTGCTGTCGGGGCCGCCGATCGATGTGGCCCATCACGGTGAGAAGTTCACCCTCGACGAGGGACCGGTCACCATGCCGATCGAGCCGATCGAACGGCGCGAGGCGCCGAAGGCCCCCGTCGGATGCGAGCCGTACCACCGGGAGTGATGCGCGGCACGACGGACCGGGTTGTGGCCCGTCGCTGCCGTCAATGGGTCTGCCGGGCCTGCGGATCTGCGGTCACGTTGCGTAACGCGCGTTCACCGAGCGCCTCGAACACCCGCTTGGAGGACTCTGCCCACGGCATGAGGATGGGGAACACGTGGAACATGCCGCGTTCCTCCATCGCGAACACCGGTACGTCACTGGATTCGAGGTGCTCGATGAACTCGCGGATGCCGTCGCGGAACATCTCGTTCTCGCCCCAGCACACGAAAGTGCGGGGAAACCACTCCGGATCGGGCGTGGAGTGGATCGGTGACACACGCTGGTCGTTGGGTTGCACGCCCTGCAGGTAGGGAGTGACGGGAATGCTCCAGGGCAAGATGTCGTAGCGTGCGTTCGCGGTCACCGACTCATGATCGAGGTCCAGGTCGATCTCGGGCGAGAACAGAACCAGCCCACCGGGTTTGGGCAGTTCACGATGGTGCAGCAGAGTCACCAGCGAGGCCGCCAGGCCGCCGCCACCGGAGTCTCCTGCGACGATCAGGTGGTCGGGGTCGATCCCGCGATCGAGGAGACCGACGTAGACGTCGGCCGCGTCGTGCACGCCTGCCGGAAACGGGAACTCCGGCGCCATCCGGTAGTCGGCGATGAACATCTCGAATCCGGTGATCCGCACCAGCGCCGCGGCGAATGCCGAATACATCATCGGCGAGGTGCCGATGTAGCCGCCACCGTGCAGGTAGAGAATGGTCGCGCCGATCGGCTCCTTGGTGTCGGTGTCGTCGACGAAGTTGTCCGAAGACGCCTTGGCCCGGCACCAGATGCCCGGGACACCGTTGATCTCGTCCTCGGTGAACTCGACCTTGCCGAAGTAGCCGACGACCGGCGGCATCACCGTTTTGCAGATGTCGTCGATCACCTTCTCCATCGAGCGGAACTCCTCGATGGGCAGACCCATGGAATAGCCCATGAAGGCGCGCACGGTATTGCGGGTGACCGATTGTCCGACGTTGTCGAGCAATCCTCCGGGACCCTGCCACGGTTTGACGAACGGAACCCGCGCAAGGCCGTTGAGCAAACTTTCGCCCAGCCCCACCATCGTGAGCGCCGCCACGGGAACCGAAGCGGTCTCCACCTCGGTTCGATCAGCCATCACCATGGCGCAAGGTTAGCCTGCGCAGAGTCCGCGAAGCGGGCGGCCGTGTCGAGCGTGCCCAGATCCGCGGCGAGCGTGCCCAGATCCGCGGCGAGCGTGCCCAGATCCGCGTCGAGCGTGCCCAGATCCGCGGCGAGCGTGCCCACATCCCCGTCGAGCGTGCCCACATCCCCGTCGAGCGTGCCCAGATCCGCGGCGAGCGTGCCCAGATCCGCGGCGAGCGTGCCCAGATCCGCGGCGAGCGTGCCCAGATCCGCGGCGAGCGTGCCCAGATCCCCGTCGAGCGTGCCCAGATCCCCGTCGAGCGTGCCCAAAAACCCGTCGAGCGTGCCCAAAATCCCGTCGAGCGTGCCCGGTGGGGTGGTTTCGACAAGCTCAACCAGCGGGCTGGGTGGTTTCGACAAGCTCAACCAGCGGGCTGGGGCGCTCAACCGGCGGGCTGGGTGGTTTCGACAAGCTCAACCAGCGAGGGGCGCTCGACCAGCGGGCTGGGTGGTTTC